>NZ_JBFTNR010000266.1:0-5022 GCF_056665995.1 Stenotrophomonas sp. 05L44_2 | reverse complement strand
GAAGAGACCGGTTCGCGCGTTCTGGTGGTGGTTTCGGCGCTGTCCGGGGTCACCAATGAACTGACCGCGATTGCCGATGGCGCGCCGGACAGCCGCGATCGCGTGGCGGCGCTGGTCGAACGCCACCAGGCCTTCCTGGACGAGCTGGGCCTGGGCGCGGAGGTGCTGGCCGAGCGGCTGGCCGCGCTGCAGGGCCTGCTGGACGACCCGCGTGCGCCAAGCCGTCCTCTGGACTGGCAGGCCGAAGTGCTCGGCCAGGGTGAACTGCTGTCTTCCAGCCTGGGCGCGGCCTACCTGCGTGCCAGCGGCCTGGATTTCGGCTGGATGGATGCGCGCCAGTGGCTGGACGCGCTGCCGCCGCAGCCGAACCAGAGCGACTGGTCGCAGCGCCTGTCGGTGAACTGCCAGTGGCGTGCCGATGCGGAATGGGCGCAGCGCTTCCGCGCGCARCCCACGCGCATGCTGATCACCCAGGGGTTCATCTCGCGTCACGCCGACGGTGGCACTGCCATCCTCGGCCGYGGCGGCTCGGATACCTCGGCGGCATACTTCGGTGCGCTGCTCGGCGCCAGCCGCGTGGAGATCTGGACCGATGTGCCCGGCATGTTCAGCGCCAATCCCAAGGACGTGCCGGACGCGCGCCTGTTGACCCGCCTGGACTATTACGAAGCGCAGGAAATCGCCACCACCGGTGCGAAGGTGCTGCACCCGCGCTCGATCAAGCCGTGCCGCGATGCGGGCGTGCCGATGGCGATCCTCGATACCGAGCGTCCGGAGCTGCCGGGCACCAGCATCGACGGCAATGCCGCGCCGGTGCCCGGAGTGAAGGCAATCAGCCGTCGCAACGGTATCGTGCTGGTGTCGATGGAAGGCATCGGCATGTGGCAGCAGGTCGGCTTCCTCGCCGATGTATTCGGCTTGTTCAAGAAGCACGGCCTGTCGGTGGACCTGATCGGTTCGGCCGAGACCAACGTCACCGTATCGCTGGATCCGTCCGAGAACCTGGTCAACACCGATGTGCTGGCCGCGCTGTCGGCCGACCTGTCGCAGATCTGCAAGGTCAAGGTGATCGTGCCGTGCGCGGCGATCACCCTGGTCGGCCTGGGCATGCGCTCGCTGCTGCACAAGCTGTCGGACGTGTGGGCGACCTTCGGTCGTGAGCGCGTGCACATGATCTCGCAGTCGTCCAACGACCTGAACCTGACCTTCGTCATCGACGAAGCCGATGCCGATGGCCTGCTGCCGATCCTGCACGCCGAACTGATCGACAGCGGCGCGATGCCGGTGGAAGAGACCGAAGTGTTCGGCCCGCGCTGGCGCGAAATCGCCGGCACCGTGCGTCCGCGTGGTACGCCGTGGTGGCGCGGCCAGCGTGCGCACCTGCTGCAGCTGGCCGATGCCGGCACCCCGCGCTACGTCTACCACCTGCCGACGGTGCGGGCGCGTGCCCGCGCGCTGGCGGCGATCAAGCCGATCGACCAGCGATACTACGCGATCAAGGCCAACAGCCATCCGGCCATCCTGCAGTTGCTGGAGGCCGAAGGTTTCGGCCTGGAGTGCGTGTCGCACGGTGAGCTGAAGCATGTGTTCCAGGCCATTCCGGAACTGTCGCCCAAGCGCGTGCTGTTCACTCCCAGCTTCTGCCCGCGCAGCGAGTACGAAGCGGCGTTCGCGCTGGGCGTGACCGTCACTGTYGACAACGTSGAAGCCCTGCAACGCTGGCCGGACCTGTTCCGCAACCGCGARCTGTGGCTGCGCGTGGACCTGGGCCGTGGCGAAGGCCACCACGCCAAGGTCCGCACCGGTGGCAAGGAATCCAAGTTCGGCCTGCCGATCGCGCGCGTGGACGAGTTCGTGCGCGCGGCCACCGAGCTGGGCACCCGCGTGGTCGGCCTGCATGCGCACCTTGGCAGCGGCGTGGAAACCGCCCAGCACTGGCGCCTGATGTGCGATGAGCTGGCGGGCTTCGCGCGCCGCATCGGCAGCGTGCACACCATCGACATCGGTGGTGGCCTGCCGATCCCGTACAGCGAGGAAGACGAGCCGTTCGACCTGGATGCCTGGGCCGAGGGCCTGGCCGAGGTCAAGGCGCTGCATCCGGCGTTCCGCCTGGCGAYCGAGCCGGGCCGCTTCCTGGTGGCCGAATCGGGCGTGCTGCTGACCCACGCCACCCAGGTGGTGGAGAAGGATGGCGTGCGCCGCGTCGGCCTGGATGCCGGCATGAACACGCTGATGCGCCCGGCCCTGTACGACGCCTGGCACGACATCGAGAACCTCAGCCGCCAGGGCGGTTACGCCGAAGCGGCGTTCGATGTGGTCGGCCCGATCTGCGAATCCAGCGATGTGTTCGGCAAGCGCCGCAAGCTGCCGGTGTCGACCGCGCCGGATGATGTGATGCTGATCGCCGACGCCGGTGCCTACGGCTATGTGATGTCCAACACCTACAACCAGCGGGCGATGCCGCGCGAAGACGTGATCGAATGATCGCCGCCTTCCGCGCCCTGCACCCGCCCACCGACACGTCCCGCGCCTGCGCGCGGGCACGTGCCTGACCGTGCTTGAACTGGATTCACCATGACTGCTTTCGATAAACACCAGGTTTCCCGCTTCCGTTTCGTCCGCTGCGAATTCGCCGCGGACACCGGCGTGGCCAAGCTGGTCTACGCCTTCGATGACGGCCCGGAAATGGTGGAAACCGTTACCGTGCCCGGCGCTCCGTTCGTGCTGGAACCGGCCCGTGCCGATGCCGTGCAGCGCGCGCTGCGGCTGCTGCACCTGATTGCCGGTGTGAGCTACTACAAGGCCGGCGTGCCCGATACGGTCAGCATCGACAGCTACAGCATCGATGCCGATACCGCAGCGCTGGTGGAGACCATCTACCTCAACGGCCTGGGCGAATTCGCTTACCGCAACGGCCTGAACCTGCGTGGGCGCTTCCGCCTGCCGGTGCAGGGCGAAACGGTGCAGGCACCGGTGCTGGGCCTGCAATCGCACGCGCTGGTCGCCATCGGCGGCGGCAAGGATTCGCTGGTCAGCATCGAAGCGCTGCGCCGCGCCGGCGTGGACGAGACGGTGACCTGGATCGGGGGTTCGCAGTTGATCCGTGCCTGTGCCGAGCGCACCGGGCTGCCGACGTTGAACCTGGGCCGCGCGCTGGCGCCGGAGCTGTTCGAACTCAACCGCCAGGGCGCATGGAACGGGCACATCCCGGTCACCGTGGTGAACTCGGCGATCATGGTGCTGGCTGCGCTGCTGCACGGTGTGGACCAGGTGGTGTTCTCCAACGAGCGCTCGGCCAGCTACGGCAGCCAGATTCCGGGCACCGGTGAAGTGAACCACCAGTGGTCCAAGGGCTGGGCCTGCGAGCAGGCCTTTGGCAACCACGTGCGCAAGTACGTGGCCGCCGACCTGCAGTACTACTCGTTGCTGCGGCCGATGTCGGAGCTTGCGGTGGCCCGCCAGTTCGCCAAGAGCGATTTCTACGACGCGCATTTCTCCAGCTGCAACCGCAACTTCCACATCCTTGGCGAGCGCCCGGTGAACCGTTGGTGCGGCGTCTGCCCGAAGTGCMACTTCGTTTTCCTGGCGCTGGCACCCTTCATGCCGAAGACCCGCCTGGTGCGCATCTTCGGCCGCAACCTGCTGGATGACATCGAGCAGGCTGGTGGCTTCGATGCGCTGCTGGAATTCCAGGACCACAAGCCGTTCGAATGCGTGGGCGAAGGCCGCGAATCGCGTGCGGCGATGGCCACCCTGGCGCAGCGCCCGGAGTGGAAGGAAGACGTGCTGGTGAAGCGCTTCTGCAATGAAATCCAGCCGCAGCTGGATGCGGCCGAGCTGGAGCTTGCACCGCTGATGCAGCTGCAGGGCGAACATCGTATTCCGGCGGCGCTGTGGGAACGGGTGCGTGAAGATTTCGCAGCTTGAAGGCAAGCGCGTAGCGCTGTGGGGCTGGGGACGTGAGGGGCGTGCTGCGTATGCGGTGCTGCGCGCGCGCCTGCCATCGCTTGGCCTGAGCCTGTTCTGCCCGGCCAGCGAGGTCGCGGCCGCGCGTGCGGAGACGCAGGGCGTGCTGGACGTGCGTGGTGAACCGTCGGCCGAGGCCTTGGCGGCATTCGAGGTGGTGATCAAGYCGCCGGGGATCAGCCCGTACCTGCCGATCGCGTTGGCGGCGGCGGAGCAGGGCACCCGCTTCATCGGCGGCACGGCGTTGTGGTTTGCCGAACATGCCGATGCCGATGGCACCGTGCGCGACACGATCTGCGTGACCGGCACCAAAGGCAAAAGCACCACCACCGCGCTGGTCGCGCACCTGCTGCGCGCGGCGGGGCATCGCACCGGCCTGGTCGGCAACATCGGCCTGCCACTGCTGGAAGTGCTGGACCCTCAACCGGCGCCTGCGTACTGGGCGGTGGAGCTGTCCAGCTACCAGACCGGCGAGGTCGCGCGCAGTGGTGCGCACCCGCAGGTGGCGGTGGTGCTGAACCTGTTCCCGGAACACCTGGACTGGCACGGCAGCGAACAGCGCTACATCGAAGACAAGCTGCAGCTGGTGACCGGGGCCGCGCCGCGCGTTGCCGTGCTCAATGCCGCAGATCCGCATCTGGCGGCGCTGTCGCTGCCCGGCAGCGAGGTGGTCTGGTTCAACCAGCCGCAGGGCTGGCACATGCGCGGTGACATCGTGCATCGCGGCGGGCAGGCGGTATTCGATACCCGCAATACGCCACTGCCGGGCCGCCACAACCGCGGCAACCTGTGCGCGGTGCTGGCCGCGCTGGAGGCGCTGGGCCTGGATGCCGTGGCGCTGGCGCCGGCGGTGCAGGATTTCCGGCCGCTGCCGAACCGCCTGCAACGCATCGGCCAGGCCGATGACCTGACCTACGTCAACGATTCGATCAGCACCACGCCGCATGCCAGCCTGGCGGCGCTGGAGTGCTTTGCCGGCCAGCGCATCGCGTTGCTGGTCGGTGGTCACGATCGTGGCCTGGACTGGACTGATTTCATGCAGCACATGGCGCACGA
>NZ_JBFTNR010000265.1:0-5024 GCF_056665995.1 Stenotrophomonas sp. 05L44_2 | reverse complement strand
CCCTGGTACTGTTCCAGATCGCGACCCTGGTGGGCGTGGCGTGGTGGCTGGGCGCGCTGGTGTGGCTGCGCTTCTTCAACTTCGGCGCGCAGCCTGGCAGTCCGGCGCGCATCCTCAAGCTGCTGGCCGGCACCCTGGCCATCGTGCCGGCGTGGGCTGCGCTGGTGCTGATCCATGCCGGCGGCGACCCGCCCGGCCATCAGGGCCACCTGTGGCTGCTGGCCGCGCTGGCACTGGTCTGGGCCGCTGATTCGGGCGCCTACTTCGCTGGCCGTCACTTCGGCAAGCACAAGCTGGCACCGCGGATCAGCCCGAACAAGACCTGGGAAGGCCTCGTCGGCGGGCTGATCGCCGGCGTTGCGGTGGCCGTCGGCCTGGGCTGGCTGGCCGGCATCGATGCCGGGCACCTGCCCGGCCTGCTGGTTACCTCGGTGGTGGCCGTATTCGCCTCGGTACTGGGCGACCTGTTCGAAAGCCTGATCAAGCGCCATGCCGGCGCCAAGGATTCAGGCCACCTGATCCCCGGCCACGGCGGCGTGCTCGACCGCGTCGACGGCGTGCTGGCGGCCATCCCGGTGTTCGCACTGGGCAAGGAAATCTTCGGGTTCTGACCATGGAAGCTGCTGCAGACCTGCGCCGGGTCGCCGTATTCGGCGCCACCGGCTCGATTGGTGCCTCCACGCTTGACGTGATCGCCCGCCATCCGCTGCGGTACCAGGCCACCGTGCTTGCCGCCGGCCGCCAGGTACAGGCGCTGCTGGCCCTGTGCCGGCAGCACCGGCCCGCGCATGCGGTGATCGCCGATGAAACCCTGTATGCCGAACTGCGCGACGGCCTGCGCGAAGCCGGCCTGGCCACCCAGGCCCACGCCGGCCATGCCGCGCTGGACCAGCTGGCGGCCAGCGACGCCTGCGACACCGTGGTTGCCGCGATCGTCGGCGCCGCCGGCCTGTCCTCGACCCTGGCCGCCGCTGCGGCCGGCAAGCGCATCCTGCTGGCCAACAAGGAATCGCTGGTACTGGCCGGCGAACTACTGACCCGCACCGCCGAACGTGCCGGCGCCGAGATCATCCCGATCGACAGCGAGCACAGCGCGATCTTCCAGTGCCTGCGTTCACGGGATGCCAGCCTCGACGGTGCCGGCGTGCGCCGCATCCTGCTGACCGCCTCGGGTGGCCCGTTCCGCGGGCGCAGCCGCGCCGAACTGCAGCAGGTCACCCCGGCCCAGGCCGTGGCGCATCCGAAGTGGTCGATGGGGCCGAAGATCTCGGTCGATTCGGCGACGTTGATGAACAAAGGCCTGGAGGTCATCGAGGCCCACCACCTGTTCGGCATCCCCGGCGAACGCATCGAGGTGCTGGTGCATCCGCAGAGCCTGGTGCATTCGCTGGTGGAGTTCGTTGACGGCTCCACGCTGGCGCAGATGGGCCTGCCGGACATGCGCACCACTCTGGCCGTAGGCCTGGGCTGGCCGCAACGGATCGAATCGGGCGTGTCCGGGCTGGACCTGCTCGCCCAGGGCCGGCTGGATTTCGAGGCCCCCGACACCGACGCCTTCCCCTGCCTGGCCTTGGCGTGGCAAGCGATGCGCGCCGGTGGCACCGCCCCGGCGGTGCTGAACGCCGCCAACGAAGAGGCTGTTTCAGCGTTTCTTCAGGGCCGCATAGGCTTCCTGACCATTCCGACGCTGGTTGCTAACGCTCTTTCAACACTGCCGACCGAACCAGCCGATACACTTGAGGTTCTGTTGTCCGCCGACCAGCGGGCCCGCCAGCTGACCCTGAACGCCATCGCCGCCACCTGAACAGCGCACCCATCCCGTATGACGCCGCCGCCCGTGTCCGCCAATGTGAACCTGCATGACTGACTTCATCGGATCGGTCTGGTGGATGATCGTCAGCCTTGGGCTGCTGGTCACCTTCCACGAATTCGGGCACTACTGGGTCGGGCGCCTGTGCGGGGTCAAGGTGCTGCGCTTCTCGGTGGGCTTCGGCCGTCCGCTGTGGTCGCGCCGCGACCGCCATGGCACCGAGTTCGCCATTGCCGCCATCCCGCTGGGCGGCTATGTGAAATTCCTCGACGAACGCGAAGTCGAGGTCCATCCGCACGAGCGCGGCCAGGCCTTCAACCACAAGACCGTGTGGCAGCGCATCGCCATCGTCGCGGCCGGCCCGATCGCCAACCTGCTGCTGTGCATCCTGCTGCTGTGGGCGATGTTCGTGATCGGCAAGCAGGACTATTCCGCAACCGTCGGCCGCGCTACCGGTATGGCCGCCACGGCCGGGCTCGGCAGCGGCGATCGCCTGCTGAGCGTTGACGGCCGCGATGTGATCACCCTGGGTGAGGCCAGCATGGCCCTGACCGCGGCGGCGATGGATCGTCGCGACGTGACCCTGCAGGTTCTCGACCCAGCAGACCAGCTGCGCTCGCGCACCCTGCCGCTGTCGCAGCTGCCGGCTGGTTTCGATGAACGCCGGGTTCCGATCCTGGCCGGGGTGTACTGGCGTGCGTGGCTGCAGCCACCGCTGGTGGACAACATCGTGAAGGGTTCGGCTGCAGAGGGTCACCTGCAGGCCGGCGATCTGATCGTGGCGATCGACGGCCAGCGCATCGACAGCGTCGAGCAGGCCATCAGCGAAGTGGGCAGCCTCGGCCGCCGCGGTGGCCCGGCGATGATCGAGGTGCTGCGTGGTGGCGAGCGCCTGGCGCTGGAGATCACCCCGCGCCAGGGCAAGGACGGCAAGGGCCAGCCCATCTGGCAGATCGGCGCCGGCTTTGCCCAGAGCTACAGCCCCGCCTACGACACCCTGCTCAAGTTCGGCCCGCTGCAGTCGGTCACGGTCGCGGTGCGCGAAACCGGCAGGATGGCCGCCGATTCATTGGCCATGATGGGCCGGATCGTGACCGGCAAAGCCTCGCTGCAGAACGTTTCCGGCCCGGTCACCATTGCCCGGGTCGCCAATATTTCGGCCAAACGCGGCGTGGACTGGTTCATCCAGTTCCTCGCCCTGCTGTCGCTGAGCCTGTGCATCATCAACCTGCTGCCGATCCCCATCTTGGACGGCGGYCACCTGCTGTATTACCTTATCGAGTTGGTCAAGGGCAGCCCGCTGAGCGAGCGTGCCGTCGCCGCCGGCCAATACATCGGCCTGGCGTTGCTGGCCGGGCTGATGGGATTGGCGTTCTACAACGACATCCTCGGCCTGGTCCCGCGATGAACTTTTCCATGTTTTTGCCGTCTACAGCGTCGGCATCCCTTACCAATGAAATCGACCTTCCTACCGGACGTGACATGACGCGACTCCCCAATCGCCGCCTGCTGGCCCTCGCCCTCGCCGCCGTCACCGGCGCTCCCGCCCTGGCCCAGGCAGCCGAGCCCTTCACYGTCAGCGACATCCGCGTSGAYGGYCTSCAGCGCATCASCTCCGGTACSGTGTTCACCTACCTGCCGGTSGARCGTGGCGASACCRTCACCGACAGCAAGGTCGGCGAGASCATCCGYGCSCTGTACAAGACCGGCTTCTTCGAAGACGTGCAGCTGGATCGCCAGGGCRRCATCCTGGTGGTSACSGTCAAGGAACGTCCGGCGATCAACAAGCTGACCGTCACCGGCAACAAGGACATCAAGTCCGACCAGCTGCTCAAGGGTCTGTCCGACATCGGCCTGACCGAAGGCGGCACCTTCGATCGCCTGAGCCTGGATCGCGTGACCCAGGAACTTCGCCGCCAGTACAACGATCGTGGCAAATACACCGTCGACATCACCCCGACCGTGAGCCCGCTGGACCGTAATCGCGTCGACATCGCCATCGCGATCAAGGAAGGCAAGGCGGCCAAGATCCGCCACGTCAACATCGTCGGCACCGAGAAGTACGACAGCAAGGACATCCTGGAGTACTGGGAGTCCAAGGAGCACAACTGGGCGTCGTGGTACCGCCGTGACGACCAGTACTCCAAGGAAAAGCTGTCCGGCGACCTGGAAAAGCTCAACTCCTGGTACCTGGACCGCGGCTATGTCGACTTCAGCATCGACTCGACGCAGGTGTCGATCAGCCCCGACAAGCGCGACATGTTCATCACCGCCGGCGTGACCGAAGGYGACCAGTACAAGATCTCSGAGATCAAGGTCAGCGGCGATACGATCCTGCCGCAGGAAGACGTCGAGCGCATGGTCGTGCAGAAGTCCGGCGACACGTTCTCGCGTGCCCTGCTGGAATTCAGCTCCGACTCGATCACCAACTCGCTGTCCAACATCGGTTATGCCTTCGCCAAGGTGAACCCGATTCCGACCACCAACCGCGCCGAGCAGACCGTGGCGGTCAACATGCAGGTCGTGCCCGGCCCGCGCGTGACCGTCCGCCGCATCATCTTCAAGGGCAATACCCGCACCTCCGATGAGGTGATGCGCCGCGAAATGCGTCAGTTCGAGAACAGCTGGTACTCGCAGGCCGCGATCGACCGYTCCAAGATCCGCCTGCAGCGCCTGGGTTACTTCGAGGCGGTGGAAGTGGAAACCCCGCCCGTCAGCGGCAGCAACGACCAGGTCGACGTCGTCTACAACGTCAAGGAAACCACCTCGGGCAGCTTCGTGTTCGGCCTGGGCTATTCGCAGTCCTACGGCATGACCACCTCGGTGCAGCTGTCGCAGAACAACTTCCTGGGCGGCGGCAACCGCGTGTCGGTCGAAGCTTCGCGCAGCAGCTACCTGCAGCGCTACGGCTTCAGCTACACCAACCCGTACTTCACCGATGACGGCGTCTCGCTGGGCTACAACCTGTCCTGGCGCGAACTGGACTACTCCGACTTCAACACCGCGCAGTACAACAGCACCAACGGTTCGGCGCAGGTGGTATTCGGCGTGCCGATCACCGAGACCGACACCGTCTCGCTGATGTTCGGCATCGACAGCAACCAGATCACCACGTACCCGGGCTCGACCCCGCAGTCCATCATCGACTACATCAATGTGATCGGGCGCCGCACGTTCCACTCCCAATGTGATCGGGCGCCGCACGTTCCACTCC
>NZ_JBFTNR010000264.1:0-5050 GCF_056665995.1 Stenotrophomonas sp. 05L44_2 | reverse complement strand
GGCCACTGCTGTTTTCGCGCTCATCCAGCCGTACGCCACGCTGGGTCACCTGCGCCAGCGCCTCGGCTGCCAGCCCCGGACCGTCGTCGCGCACATCAATGCGCAACTGTTCATCGTCCACGCGCGCAGTGACCGTCACCTCCCGCTGTGCCCACTTGCCGGCGTTGTCGAGCAGGTTGCCGAGCATCTCTTCCAGGTCGGCGCTGGCACCGGCGAACTGCAGGTCGTCGGCAATGCCTTCGGCCTGGAACTGCAGCGCACGGTCCCCATGCACGCGCGCCATCAACCCGCACAGCGCCTGTGCCACCGTGGCCACCGGCGTGCGTTCGCGATGGTCGGCGGTCAGCCCGGCGGCAAGATAGCGATCGACGCTGGCCTGCATGCGTGCGCCCTGTTCGCGCAGCGTCGCGCGCCACGCGCGGCCCTCGCCATCGGCTTCAGCGGCGAGCACGCTCAGCGGTGTTTTCAGCGCATGCGCCAGATCCTGTGCGCTGGTGCGGGCGCGGCCCACCATCCGTTGCTGGTGGTCGAGCAGGGTATTGAGCTCTTCGCCGAGCGGTGCGATTTCAGCGCCCAATCCGGCCGTATCGATGCGCTCTGCATCGCCGCGGCGCACGCGTTCCAGCTGCGCACCGAGACGCTGCAGGGGCCGCAGGCCGAAATGCACCTGGCTGGCCAGTACCGCCAGCCACGCCGCTACCAGCACGGCCAACGCCATTGCGCTGCGTTGGCGGAACGCGGCGACGTCCGCATCCAAGGCACTGCGGTCGGTGGCGACCACGGCGACATAGGGTTGGTTGGCGCGGGGCAGGCGCACCGGCTGCACGCGCGCGCGCAGCGATTGCTGCAGCGGGCCCGGCAGATTGCGTTCGGCCGTGCCAGTGGCGGCCACTGGCAGCGTTTCGTCCCACAACGAACGTGACTGCAGCAGCACCTTGCCGCTGCCATCGGCGATCTGCCAGTACGCGCCGGAGAACACGCGCTGGAAGCGCGCATCGTTGGGTTCCTGGCGCAGCTGCARCTGGCCATCGGCATCGATCTCGGCCTGCGCCAGCAGGGTCAGCATGTCCTGCTGCAGTTCGTTGTCCAGGCGGTCGCGCGCGCTGCGCTTGAACAGTTCGCCCAGCAGCGCACTGGCCAGTGCCGAGACCAGCAGCAGGCCGATGCCACCGGCCAACAGCAGCCGGCGTCGCAATGACGGCTGCCGGCTCACGGCGCGGCCAACCGCCAGCCCTGGCCGCGTACGGTCTGGATCAGGTCGGTGCCGAGCTTGCGGCGCACCCGCCCCAGCAGTACGTCCAGCGCATTCGAATCGGGGTCATGACCGCCATCGAACACATGTTCGCCCAGGCGGTCGCGGCCGATCACCTGGCCGCTGTGGTGAATGAAGTAGCTCAGCAGGCGGAATTCCTGCGGGCTCAGCGCCAACGCCTGGCCATCCAGGTCGAAGCGCCCGGCATTGACGTCCAGCTGCAGTGGACCGCACTGCAACCGTGGACTGGCATGGCCGTGGCTGCGGCGGATCAGCGCGCGCAGGCGCAGCACCAGTTCGTCGGCCTGGAAAGGTTTGGTCAGGTAGTCGTCGGCGCCGGCGTCGAAGCCGGCCAGCTTGTCGTGCCAGCGCCCGCGTGCGGTCAGCACCAGCACGGGAAAGTCGCGGCCGTTGCCGCGCCAGCGTTCGATCACGCTCAGGCCGTCCAGCCCGGGCAGGCCCAGATCGACGATGGCGGCCTGCAGGTCTTCCACCTGGCCGATCTCCTCGGCCTGGCGACCATCGGCCACCACCTCGACCACGTAACCGGCCTGCTCCAGCAGCGGCTGCAGGCGCTCGGCCAATGCGGCATCGTCTTCGGCCAACAGGATGCGCATCAGTCGTCCAGCTCCGTCTTCAACAGCCTGCCGTTGCGCGCATCATAGTCCAGCTCCACCACCACGCCGTCGGCGCGCAGGATCTCCACTTCGTACACGCCATCGTCCAGTTCCACTTCCAGCAGCTGGCCGGGGTGGCGCTTGAGCGCATCGCGCACCACGCCTTCCAGCGGCACGTAGCGGCCTTGCTGCACGGCGCGGCGCGCGACCTGCTGCGCCGGGTCTTGGGCAGGGCCGGCGGCGGTCGGGGCGCTGGCCAGGGCCARCAGCAGGGACAGGGAGGGCAGGATCGGCACGTGAGTGGCTGGAAGCATGGGAACAAGTGACAGGCGCGAGTGTGCCGCGGCCGACTAACGGTTGGCTAACAGCGCCGGCTAGGCCGCTGTTAACCACGCCGTGCATCGTGGCGTTGCCGGGATGGTCCGGCACCGAACAGGAGAACCCCCATGTTGAAGTCGCTCACCCTCGCTACCGTTGTCGCCCTGGCCGTGGCCCCCGCCGTACAGGCGGCACCGCTGGGCATGGCCCAGGTCGAACAGACCCTGCGCAAGGCCGGCTACACCCAGATCCATGAGATCGAGCGGGATGATGGCCTGTGGGAAGCCGATGTCAGCCGTGCCGACGGTCGCTTCAGCGAGGTGTATGTGGACCCGAAGACCGGCGAGATCTTCGACGAGCACGATGGGCGTGCGCAGCTGAGCACCGAGCAGGTGCTGGCCAAGGCGCAGTCGCAGGGCCTGCGCGAGATCCATTCGCTGGAACGCGATGGTGCGACGTGGTCGCTGGAAGCGCGCAATGCCCGCAACCAGAAGGTGGAAGTGCGCCTGAGCGGTCATGACGGCCGCATCCTGCACAGCGAGCGCGATGGCTGGCTGGATTGACGCCTGCTTCGGGAAGGTGTGTCGACCAAGGTCGACACCTACCTGGTAGAGCCGGCCGCTGGCCGGCTGCTGCACGGTGTTTCCGGGATCAGGAGGTACCCGGCCAGCGGCCGGCCCTACCGTGCGCTTACCAGCCGTAAGGCGGCGGGTAATCCCAATAGCCCGGGCCACCACCGTAATACCCACCACCGCCGTACGGCCCGAAGAAGCCCGGGCCCTTGCCTTCGCTCACGTGGATGTTGACGTTGACCCCACGGGTCTTGCCTTCATCGTTGGTGTAGTTCTTGCTGAGATTCAGCGTGGCGGCGTTGTAGTGGGTGTTGCCGTAATTCTTGGCATAGCCGATGCCGGTGGTGAAGCTGCCGGAGACCTTGACCTTGTCGTCCTGCACGTCGGCGATCCTGCCGTCGCCATGCACGCGCGGGCCGGTCTTGTCGCCGTAGAACGTGCCGGGCGGATCCTGTTGCAGCGTCGGATCGTTGAGATAGCGCATAGGCGTCTGCGGCACGGACAGGTCCAGGCCGGACGCCTGCGGCGCGGTGGCGCCGGCGGCGGACTGCGCCAACGCGGTCCCGGGCAGGGCGGCCAAGCACAGCAGCAGGGTCAGGGGGCGGATCATGACGGCACTCCAGCGCAGAGGGGCCGCGCAGCACGCGGCGGTACAGGCCGACGCTAGCAGGCGTTGCTTGAATGATGCCTGTCGGCGCCCGTTTGCGGTAGAGCCAGGCCATGCCTGGCTTCACGCTACAACCGCCCGAACCCGAACAGGTCCTGGAGCGGGTGCCGGCGCCGCTCGATCCGTGCCCGCAGCAGCCCGGCGCCGATCATCGAATAGGTGATGCCATTGCCACCATAGGCCATGGCGAACTGTACCCGTGGCCCCCATTGCGCATGCGGCCCGAAGAACGGCAGGCCGTCAGCGGTCTCGGCAAAGGTGCCCGCCCATGAAAACGCCGGAGTCGGCTGCAGGTGCGGGAACCATTGCAGCAGCTGCTTCATCAGTTTGCGGGCCTTGCTGTCCACCCGGCCATCGCGGCGGGCGGGAATATCGATGGCATCGTCCAGCCCGCCAACCAACAACCTGCGGTCGCCAGTGGCACGCAGGTACAGGTAGGGGCGCGCGCTCTCCCAGACCATCGTGCGCTGCAGCCAGCCCAGCTCGTCGGCGTTGATCGGGTCGGTGATGAAGGCGTAGCTGCTGCGGTTGCGGGCCACGCGCGGGTCCAGCCACTGCTGGTTGGCATAGCCCATCGCCAGCACCACGTGGCGGGCGCGGATCTGCATGCCGGATTCGGTGCGGGCGGTTACGCCGCGCGCAGTGGGAGTGAGGGCATGCAGAACGGTGCGGTCATGCACCGCGCCGCCGCGCCGCTGCAACCGCCGCAGCAGCCCGTAAGTGAAGCAGTAGGGATCAACCCGTGCGGCCTGGCGGGTCAGCAGGGCGCCTCCGGCATCGACGCTGAAACGTTCCTGCAGCGCATCCCGGTCCAGCCAGCGCGCATCCAGGCCGATGCCACGGCGCGCCTCGCCTTCGGCCATCAGCCGCGGTACGTCACGGCGGCGGCTGGCCAGGTACAGGCTGTCCATCTGCTTGAAGTCGACGTCCTTCAGGCCGCGCGCGACCTCGCCCAATGCAGGGATCGCGTCCGCACAGGCCTGGTAGGCCAGCGCCGCAGCGTCCTGGCCATACTGCGAGGCCAGCTCCAGCAGATGGGTATCGATCTCGTACTGCAGCAACGCGGTACTGGCTGCGGTGCTGCCCCAGCCGATGTCACGCTGCTCGACCAGCGCAACGGCGTGGCCATTGGCCGACAGCTCATCGGCGATCAGCGCGCCGGTGATGCCACCACCGACCACCAGCACATCGCACTGCAGATCCTGTTCCAGCGGCGGAAAGGCTTGGATCAGGCCGTTGCGCACCGCCCACCACGGGTAACCACTCTTCAGGTCCATGCGAGGTCAGGCTCAGGCGGTGGGGTGGCCGGTATGCGGGGTCAGGATCAGTTCGGACAGATCGAAGCCCTGCAGGCGCGCGCTGGCCAGATAATGTTCCTGCACGGTGGCATCGAGCCGGGGCTCACGTGCCAGCAGCCACAGGTACTTGCGATCCGGGCTGCCGACCAGGGCAACGCTGTAGTCCGGCGCCACCTGCATCACCCAGTAGTCACCCTTGGCGAAGGGCAGCCAGCGCAGGCCCTTGGGCAGGAAGCTGACTTCCAGCCGCGCGCTGTCGTTGTCGATCGCGCAGGCCTCACCGGTGGCTTCCTCGATCTCGCCGTCCATGCGGCAGCGGTTGGTGA
>NZ_JBFTNR010000263.1:0-5079 GCF_056665995.1 Stenotrophomonas sp. 05L44_2 | reverse complement strand
GGCGAGGGCATCCAGGGTGGTTTCGCCGATCTTCTGCCCACGCGCGTTGACCAGCAGCACATGACCGGTCAGCAGGCTGTACCAGGACAGGCGCTGGCGGCGCAGCGCGCCTTCGCCATCGTCGATATCGAACCAGCTGCCGAAGGGCAGCGCGCACAGCTGCTGGTAACTGGCCTCCTCGGCCTCGCTGCGTGGTGCCGCATCGCTTGCCGGGGCCTGTGCGCCGGTGTGTTCGCCCAGCCGTGCACGGGCCTTCAGGCGTGCACTGAGCTCGGTGCGCGAGGTGCTTTCGTCTTCGCCACCTGGCGTGGACAGGCGGCGCGCGACGGCAGCCGCCTCCTCTGCGTGGTAGCCCACCTGCAGCAGGGCCGATTCAACCTCGGCAGCCAGCGCAGCGTCGGTCGCGCTGCTTTCGCTTGCGGCCTCGGCAGTGATCGCCGCGATGCGTTCGGTCTGCTGCAGGCGCTCCTGCCATTGCGGCGAATCATCGCCGTGGCGCAGGCGGGTCAGCGTCAATGCATCTGCCCACGCCTGGCGCAGCAGTGTCTGTACGAAGCGCGGCGGCTCCTGCGTATCGCAGCACTGGTCGATCTGCGCATTGGCCTGGCGTCGCGCAAGTTCCAGCCGCTCCTTGCCGCGTGCGGCTTCCACGTGGCGGCGCTCGGCCAGTTCGGCGCGGTGCGCGGCGGCGCGCTGGTGCTGCTGTATCTCGTCGTTGGCGGCGGCAAAGGCCTCGGGAGTGCGTGCATCCTGGCCGAGCAGGCCCTGCACGCTCTGCGCCAGTCGCTGCAGCAGCTGCGGATCGACATCGTCATCGCCGAGCCAGCTGGCGCCGGCTTCAGCGACATGGTTGAGCAGTTCGCGTGCCGGATGTTCGTCGCGCACGAAGAAGCCCGGGTCGGCCATCGCTGCGCGCGCCAGCGGTACCTGCAGGCGCGCGAGCAGGGCGGCTGGCACCGGGTCCGGCCGTTGCTGCTGCTGCACCTGCTGCAGCAGCAGGCGCAGCAGATCGAGGTTGTCGCGGTCGTGGCTGCCAAGGCTGGCCTGCGCGCCATGTTCGCTGCGCAGCTGGGCGACCACGGCGGCCTGCAGATCGGTCATGGCGCTGGCGGCGCTGGCCTGCCCCTGCAGGCGCGCCAGCACGGCATCAACCGCTGCACTGGGCAGGGCCGCTGGATCGGCCGCGGGCTGCGGAATCTGCCGCGCCTGTTGCAGCATCTCGTGCAGCACGCTGCTGGCCGGTACCGTCATGCCGGCCGACGCGCCGGGCGCGTCCGCATCCGCGAAGGCGTCCTGCATCAACGTCGACCACGAGCCGGGCGGTGCCGAGCCGCCCCAGCCGGTCATCGGCGTGGGCACGCGCGGAGACGGGCGTCCACTGCGGCCGCTGCCGACCGACTGGGTGATGATCCGGCGGGTGCTCGAAGAACGTGCCAGGTACGGGGTGTAGACCAGGCCCGGCAGGATGCCGTGCTGTGCCAGCAGCGCATTGGCGCGGTCGAGCACATTGCCCAGCCGCTCCAGTACCTGCCGCTCGAAGCTGCGGTACAGCGCCATCTGTACCTCGGCGCTGAGGGCATCCTGTTCGGCCAGCTTCCGTACCATCGCGCACAGGGCCTGCGGTGCCAGGGGCAGGGTGTCAGCTTCAAAGGCTGGTGCGCCGGCAACAACACCCAGGCGCTGGCCCAGCAGGTTCAAGGCGTTGGCCGAACGCAGGGTTTCCCGGCGCACCATTTCGGTCAGCAGCAGGTCGCGGTCGACTTCATGCTCGGCCACCAAGCTCAACCCCAGCATGCCGGGCAAGGGCGGTGGCGTGGTGGCGGCCACGACCGGGGTGATCGGTTCACGCAGCCGCGCAAGCGCATCGGCCAGCGCATCGAGCATGCGGTCGCTGAAGTGGCCGGCGAACGCATGCAGCTGGCCGCGCTGTGCCAGCAGGTCGGCCTGCTGCTGCGGGTTGCGGGCATGGTCGGCGTCATGCAGCAGGGTCTGCTCCAGCGCTTCCACGGTCAGGATCAGCGGTGCCGTCAGGGCCTGGTGGCACAGGCCGATCAACGCGCCCAGCAGCTCGCGCACGCGCGGCGGCAGGTCGGCTGCGGCCAGGCGGGCAGTGTCGGCACTGGAAAGGGAAAAGACAGCAGACATCGGCGAGGGGGTCCGGATTCCCGCGGATCGATCTTGGAATCTACCGTGTCGGCCGGTGAAGGCGCTACTTTAGCGATGGATCCATTCAGGGCCGCCTGCGATGGCGGCGCCGCAGCAGATCATGCTTCCAGGAACAGGCTGACCACATCGTTGGTGAAGCGCCGGCCCAGTTCGGTCGGCTGCACGTGCCCGTCTGCCACCACCAGCCAGCCACGCTGCACTGCTTCGCGCAGTGGTGTGTCCAGCACGCTGCGGGCCAGGCCGGTGCGCGATTCGAAGTCGCGCAGGCTGAACCCTTCGTGCAGGCGCAGCAGGTTGAGCATGTACTCGAACGGCAGGCGCTCGTCGGCGATCACTTCGTCACCGCCGAACGATGCGGCCGTGCCTGCGGTATCCATGAACGTCTGCGGGTGCTTGTGTTTCCAGCGTCGCAGCACGTGTTCCTCGGCACCGGAACTGATCTTGCCGTGTGCGCCGGCACCAATGCCGAGGTAGTCACCAAAACGCCAGTAATTCAGGTTGTGCGCGCTCTGCCGGCCGGGGCGGGCATAGGCACTCACCTCGTACTGGCCGAAGCCGGCCTGCGCCAGCAGCGCCTGGCAGTGTTCCTGCATGTCCCAGGCATGGTCTTCATCGGGGATGCCCTGCGGCGGCCGCGCGAAGAACACGGTGTTTGGTTCCAGGGTCAGCTGGTAGTGCGAGATGTGGGCCGGCTGCAACGCGAACGCGCGTTCCAGATCGGCCTCGGCACCGGCCAGGGTCTGCTCCGGCAGTGCGTACATCAGGTCGATGTTGAAGTTGTCGTAGCCCGCGTCCTGCGCCATCTTCACCGCGCGCTCGGCCTCGCCACTGTCGTGGATGCGGCCCAGTCGTTTCAGCGCGGCATCATCGAAACTCTGGATGCCGAAGCTGAGGCGGTTGACCCCGGCCGCGCGGTAGCGATCAAAGCGACCGTGCTCGGCGGTACCCGGGTTGGTTTCCAGAGTGATCTCGGCGTTCGGCGCAAAGCGCAGGCGGGCACTGGCCTGCTGCAGGAAGCGGTCGATCGCCTCGGGCGGGAACAGGCTGGGCGTGCCACCCCCGAAGAACACGCTGCTGACCACCCGGCCCCAGACCAGCGGCAGGTCCTGGTCGAGGTCGCGCACCAGCGCATCGATGTAGGCATCGAAGGGCAGTTCGCCCTTGGCCTGGTGCGAGTTGAAGTCGCAGTACGGGCACTTGCGCACACACCACGGCAGATGCACGTACAGCGCCAGCGGCGGTGGCACCAGACGTGGCGGGGCGTCGTGGTCGCAGGACTCGCCGGGCAGGTGGTTGCAGTGGTCGTGGTCGTGGGCGTGCGGCATGGCTGGCGTGATGCGGACGTGGGGGAGCGGCAGATCAGTCCGCCGCCCGTAGAAGAGGGTCGACCAGGGAGCGCGGCTGCGCGCGAAGCACGGCAGCGGCAATCTGGCGGAAGAAGGGCGAGGGCCCTTTGTAGCTGCCTATAGCGTTGTCCATCAAACGGTGGCGCGCCGGACTGCAGCCATTGCGCATGCACAGATGGAGACCGGAGACCATGGCCTTGCGCTTGTCGGCAAAACTGTCAAGCCGTACTTCCAGCACGTCCACCAACGCCACATGGCGCCACCGATGCAGGCTGCCGATGTTGTGATAGCGCATGTGGCCGGCAGCAGCGTCCAGTTCGACGCGCTGCCACATGATGGGCGCGCCGATGAGCGTGATGACGGTCATGCCGGCCAGCGCAACCACCGGTACCGCCCACCAGGATTCCTTCCCTGTCCACGCCAACATGCCGCCAAAGATCGCACCACTGATCAGCCCCAGTACGGCAAGCAGTTGCACCAGTTCCATTCCGGTGCGGTAGCGCTTCACTGTCATCCTTGAGTCTCCTGTCGGATGCTGGTTCAGGCCGCGAACTGCTGCTTGAGCTGCTGCTTGAGCTGCTGCAGGGCGATGGCGCGATGGCTGATGGCGTTCTTCAACGCCGGTTCCATTTCCGCAGCAGTCAGGCCGTGGGTGGTGTCCAGGAACACCGGGTTGTAGCCGAATCCATTGGTACCGCGAAGTTCGCGGATGATCTGACCTTCCCAGCGACCTTCGCAGATCAGCGGCTGCGGGTCGGTGGCATGGCGCAGCAGCACGATCACGGCGTAGAAGCGGGCGCTGCGCTGGCCATCGGCGATGTCGGCCATCGCTTCCAGCAGCTTGGCATTGTTGGCCGCCGCATTGGTCGGGTGACCGGCATAGCGCGCGCTGTACAGGCCCGGTGCACCGCCGAGGGCATCGACGATCAGGCCCGAATCATCGGCCAGCGCCGGCAGGCCGGTCGCTTCGCAGGCCGCGCGCGCCTTCAGCAGCGCGTTCTCGACGAAGGTCAGGCCGGTCTCTTCCACATCGCCCAGGCCCAGTTCGGCGGCCGAAGTGATCTGCAGCGGCAGGTCGGCGAGGATTTCCTGCATTTCCACCAGCTTGCCAGCGTTGTGGCTGGCCAGGACAAGCTTCTTCATCAGCGGGGCTCCAACAGGTCCCAGGTGTTGCCGTACAGGTCGCGGAACACCGCGACCGTGGCGTAGGGTTCTTCGCGCGGTTCTTCCAGGAACTGGACACCGGCAGCCAGCATCGCCGCGTGGTCGCGGCGGAAGTCATCGGTATTGAGGAAGAAGCCGACGCGGCCACCGGTCTGGTTGCCGATACGACTGCGCTGCTCGTCGTCGCTGGCGCGGGCCAGCAGCAGGGCGGCGGCGCTGCCATCGGTCGGGCCGACCACCACCCAGCGCTTGCTGCCCTGGTCGATGTGGTGAACGTGCTGATGAAGCGCGGCGACATCAAGCGCAACCCGATCCTCGGCGCGGTGGCGGCGGTGTCGGTCGGCGTCTACCGCGGCACCTCGGTGCT
Source organism: Stenotrophomonas sp. 05L44_2 (assembly GCF_056665995.1). Lineage (NCBI taxonomy): Bacteria > Pseudomonadati > Pseudomonadota > Gammaproteobacteria > Lysobacterales > Lysobacteraceae > Stenotrophomonas > Stenotrophomonas sp. 05L44_2. The sequence continues at coordinate 36 of NZ_JBFTNR010000263.1, read as the reverse complement.
GGACCTGGACTACGCCGAAGACAGCGACTGCGACAC
>NZ_JBFTNR010000262.1:0-5088 GCF_056665995.1 Stenotrophomonas sp. 05L44_2 | reverse complement strand
GTGAAGGCCGGTGAGCTCACTACCCTGAGCTTCAGCGAGGCCCAGATGCGCACGCTGATGGAGCGTACCCAGTCGATGGTAGGGGACAACCCGATGCTGGGGCCATCGTGGCAGGTGCTTGCAGAGGACGGCAACGGCAGCCCGCAGCAGGATGTGGACGCCTTTGCACTGGGGCTGGCGCGCAACCAGGGGCAATCCACCTATGGCATGGCCGAACGCCTGTTCCATATCGCCGCGGCGGGCGGCAAGGATCTGCAGAAGATCGACGCTGCCGTGCAGGGCGAGCACCTGCAGTCGCTCGCGCCGCCCTCACCGCTGCTGCCCCGGCAGGACCCACGGCACACCGCCAGCCCGGACCACGGCATGTGGCTGCAGAGCCAAGGCGCGGTGAGCAGCCTCGACCAGGCAATGGGGCGCCAGCCTGATGAGATGAGCGAACGGCTGGGCATGGCCCTGCTGGTCGCGGCCAAGGCCAAGGGCATGCAGCGGATCGACGAGGCCGTGCTCAGTGACGACGGCAGGTACGCGTTCGCGGTGCAGGGCCAGCCGCACGCCGCAGATCGTCAGATCGCCCGCACCGATACTGCTCAGGCAGTGGCTACGCCGGTCAGCGAGCACGTGCGCGAGCTGCAGCAGGGCCAGTCGCTGGCGGCAAGCTCTGAGCAGGCGAGCCAGCAGCAGGAGCGGGAGCAGTTGTCCCAGGAACACGCTGCACGGGCCATGGCGCGTTGAGTCGGGCGCGCCAGCCCAGCGGCTGGCGCATCGGGTCAGGCAGGCCTATCAGGCTCGCCAAAGCGCCCGGGCCTCATCGGCAAGCAGCGCAGGCTGTTCCTCAGGCCAGAACAGGCGTCCGCCTTCCACCCAGCGGATGCCGCGCGATGCCGGCAGCGTCTGGTGCAGCCACTCGGCCCAGCGCCCCGGAAAGAGGGGATCGGCTGTTCCCCACACCATGCGCGTGGGAATCGTACTGCGTTGCAGCGAGGCTTCGATGGCCACCAGCGGATTGGGGTCGAACGCCGCGAGGTGGCCATTGAGCTGCTTCTGGCGCAGGGGCGAGGACACCAGCGGGCGGAAACTGTATTCGATGGCCTCATCGCTGAAATGTGCCGGATCCACATAAGCCGAGCCACCGATACCGGCCGCTGATCGCGCGTAGCCGCGATCCTGCAGGTGGCGCACAATCTTCTGGTGATAGGTGCCTGCGCGTGCGGCGGCCAGTGAGTTCTTCATCTGCACCGGCGGGCTGTTCTGGTGCACGTCGCAGTTGGTCAGCAGCATCGTGCGCACGCGGCTCGGGTGCTGCACAGCGAACAACTGGGCCACGGTGCCGCCACTGTCATTGGCAACCAGGTCGACCATCGCAACGGATAGCGCATCAAGCAACGCAACGAGCATGGCGCTCTGTGCCTGCGGAGACAGGTCCTGCGTGGCCGCCACCGCGCTGTGGCCCAGGCCCATGAAATCCGGTGCAATGCAGCGGCGGGACGAGGAAAGCTGCGCGATCGCATGCCGCCACTGGAAGCCGCTCAACGGGAACCCGTGCAGGAACAGTGCGGCCGGACCTTTCCCTTGTTGCACGCAGGCGATGCGCCCGAACGGTGTGCGGACCCAGCGCCGGCGGGCGGCGAATGCTGCCGCATCCATGGGCTCGCGCAGGCCCGCGCTGGCGCCGCGCACGCTGGGCGGCCATCCCATGGCCAGCAACAGTCCAGCACCGATCAGCAGTGACCTGCGCGACGATGAAGGCGCATCGTTGGATGGACCGCTCATGACGTCACCGCCGTTCGACCGACGACCGCATGCTTGAACAACCGCACGGGCTTGCCCGCTGCGCGCTCGATCACGCCCTTGGCTTCCAGATCCAGCTGCACGGCCTTCAGCCACCATCCTGCGGTTGCGCCTGCGGGGAACAGATCTGCAGGCAGCGCCGGCAGCAATGACTGCTTGGCAATGGCAACGGAAACCCCGGGCGGCGTCTGCGGCAGCACGCCGAGCAGGGCGCTGCGCATGGCGCTGTACTTGCCCCGGTCGACCCACTGGGTCCTGCCGGGCGAGGTGATGCTCTCGATCTCGATCTTGTCTGGCTCAGGCATGGACCTCTCCTTCAATGCGGATATCCGGGCTGCGCAGGCCCATCGCAATCCAGGCCTTCATCAACCGGGCATAGAAGCGCAGCGAGTGTTGCTTGAGGTTGGGTACATCGGCGGGCAGCACGGAGGGATCGGGCAGATCGCCCACCATGGTGCGCATCTGCAGCGGCGGCCGGGCATCCTCCGGCCACAGGCCGCCATACAGGCTCAGCCAGTGGCCGCCGGTCAGTTCAAGAAACAGGGGCGTGCTGCAGCAGGTGGCCAGCACGCGACGGGTGCCGGCATCGGCTGAGAGGCGGAACGCGGCCAGGCGCTCCACTCCTGCCAGGAACTCCACCCGGTCCTTGCGATACATGACGAACCGGGTAGTTCCATGCGGTCCGAGCAGCCGCTGGGCGCCGGGCAGGCGCTGCAGGCGCAGGCCTGCGGCGCGGCAGCTGTTGCAGCAGCAGTCGACGCAGGCGATGGGTGTGCCGGTCAGGTTCAACGTCACTTCGCCACAGCGGCAGGCAACCTGTTGTGCGGAAGGCATGTGGATGCTCTCTTCGGGGGCTCTTTTTCTATCGACGAACCGGGGGCCCCGGAATCGACAGGGACGGTGGCAGTCGATAGCTCACCCGGTACAGGTCCAGGCTGGCGCCATCGCCGCGACGCGCTGAATAGGTGAGCGTGCCAGGGCGGGACCAGTCGAGCATGGCCCCATAGCTGTCGCTCGCACCGTCGTTGACGGGTGCGGGCAGTCGTATGCCGGGCACGTAGCGGTCACCGAACGCGCGTGCCGCGAACTGCTCGACCCGCGAACTGCCGAAGTCCTGTGCACGTGCGAAAACGATGGTCCGGCCATCGCCCAGGAAGGTGGCGTCGAACTCCTGCGCGGCCGTGTTGACCGCGCCTGCCACCGGCCGCGCAGGTTGCAGTTGGCCATCGTCCACCCGCGCGACATACAGATCGTGGCCACCGGCGCCACCTGCTCGGTCGCTGGAGAACAGCAGGGTGCCACCGTCGGGTGCGAGCATCGGCGCAAACTCGTTGGCGGGACTGTTGACGGCAGACCCGAGATGCTCAACGGCACCGAACTGCAGGCCCTGCACGGGCACCCTGTACAGGTCATCGCCGCCCAGGCCACCGGGGCGATCGGAGCAGAACAGCACGAAGCGGCCATCGGCGGTAAACGCAGGGTCGAAATCGCGGCCGGGTGTGTTGAACGGAACCGGGCGCGCGGCACTCCACTGGCCGTGCTGCAGATGCGAAACCCAGATGTCATGGCCACCTTCGCCGCCAGGCCGGTCACGGCTGAACCAGAGCGCTGTGCGTCCGTCGGGGCTCAGCGTCAGGCGGATTTCGCTGTATCGGGTCGACGCGATGCCTGGTGCGAAACGCTCTGCGTGAGGGTCGAGTGCCAACGCCTCTTGGCTGGCATCACCCCCCAGCAGTCCAGCGACCGCGACCGCAAGCGCGACCAGTGAGGCAAGCGCGTTCATGCCTGCCGCTCGAAATCGCTGATCCAGTTGGTCTCCCAGGTCGCTCCGCCGTCTGCGGATGCCGCCTGTTCCCAGCGTGCGGAACGCGAGGTGATCCGCGACCAGATCACCCGCGTTCTGATCGGTTGTCCCCGCAGCTGGTCGTCTCCCATGAACGTGCCGACGCCATCGACAAAACCGCCGCGGACCGGTGCGCCGATCCGCGTGGGATCGCGGCCATCCAACCACCAGCTCAACCACTGGCCACTGCTGGCATCCCATGCGCGGATGCCCATGCCGCATACGGTCGCAGCGGGGAAGTTCATGACATTGTCGCCAACGTTGCCGAAGCCGCCAAGCACCGGCCAGTTGTGCAGCGTGCCATCAAAGTGGTCCCAGCGGTTGCTGCCAGACAGGCGTTCGCGCAGTCGCTGATGCTGCACGGCCCAACGGCCAACCAGGRAGTCGAAGTCGCGGGGCGCATCCGACTGCAGCGGCAGCGGCGAGGGTATCGCTGCCGTGCGGGTGAACCAGTTGCGCCAGTTCACTTCCCAGTGCAAGCCGTTGTCCGCGGAGAATGCCTGCTCCCACCACGGCTGCGCAGCGTGGATGTCGTGCCAGCGGAACCAGACCTGGATGGGCTGGCCCTTGAAGGAATCCGCACCACGGAAGCTGCCGCCTGTACCGCTGAAGCCGCCACGCACCGGCGCTTCGAAGCGGCTGGGAGCGCGGCCATCCAGCCACCAGATTGCCCAGGTGGCGGAGGCCGGATCGAAGGCACGTACACCCAGGCCGCGGTAGGCGCCGCCGGGCAGCTGCATCAGGTTGTCATCGATCGTGCCCAGCCCGCCCAGGGTCAGCCAGACCGCACTGGTGCCGGTGAAGTCCACCCAGCGCGTGTCGGCCACCAGGCGTTCCTGCAGCCGGCGGTGACGCACGTTCCAGTTGCCCTGCAGCCAACGCCAGTCATTGGCATGGTCTCTGCCGGCATGGGCAGGGGTGGCGCCCAGCGGCAGGCACAGCCCGAAGGCGCCGGCACCGTACAACGCGGCAAGGCCGCCCAGAAATCCACGTCGCTGCATGTCTGATCCCCGTTGTCCGAGGCCTCATCTTCGACGTCGTATGGGGGATTGACCACGCGGATATCGAGGCTCAGGCTAAGCCACACTTATGGTCGCCCACCGCCACCTGCCGTCGCTCGTTGCCATCCGTGCCTTCGAGGCCGCGGCGCGGCTGGGCAGCTTTGCGCGGGCCGCGGAAGAACTGGACACCACGGCGGCATCGGTCAGCTATCACGTCCGGCGCCTGGAAGAGCAGACCGGTGCACGACTGTTCCTGCGCCACGCCCAGCACGTCGAACTGACCGAGGCCGGTGCCAGCGTCGCAAAGGAGGCTACCCGCGCCTTCGATGCCCTGCGTCGCAGTTTCATGCGCGCCGCCGACATGGATGCCACCCGCCTGCGCCTGACCGCACTGCCTACGTTGGGCACCAGTTGGCTGACGCCGCGGCTGGGTGGCTTCCGCGCCCGGCATCCGCA
>NZ_JBFTNR010000261.1:0-5099 GCF_056665995.1 Stenotrophomonas sp. 05L44_2 | reverse complement strand
CCGTGGAACCGCTGCCGCCGAATGCGGTGGTGGAGAAGAACATCGTCGAAGTGGAGGCCGTGGGAGAGGCCATCCGCCGGGCGATGAACCGTTCCGGCAGCAAGGCCAAGCTGGCCGCTGCGGCCGTGGCCGGTTCGGCGGTGATCACCAAGGTGATCCCGATGCCGGCCGACCTGGACGAGAACGACATGGAAGCCCAGATCGAGCTGGAAGCGGTCAACTACATTCCGTACCCGATCGAGGAAGTGAACCTGGACTTCGAGGTGATCGGGGCGATCCCGAACAACCCGGAAATGGTCCAGGTGCTGCTGGCGGCCTCGCGTTCGGAAAACGTCGAGCTGCGCCAGTCCGCACTGGAACTGGGCGGCCTGCAGGCCAAGGTGATGGACGTGGAGGCCTTCGCGGTCGAGAACGCCTTCGCCCTGGTGGCCAGCGAGCTGCCGGTGTCGGCCGAGGGCGTGGTTGCGCTGGTCGATATCGGCGCCACCATGACCACCCTCAACGTGCTGCGTGGTGGCCGTAGCCTGTACAGCCGCGAACAGGTGTTCGGCGGCAAGCAGCTGACCGACGAGATCATGCGCCGCTATGGCCTGAGCTACGAGGAAGCCGGTCTGGCCAAGCGCCAGGGCGGGCTGCCGGAAAGCTACGAGATGGAAGTGCTGGAACCGTTCAAGGAAGCCACGGTCCAGCAGATCAGCCGCCTGCTGCAGTTCTTCTACGCCGGCAGCGAGTTCAACCGCGTCGATCACATCGTGTTGGCTGGCGGCTGTGCTGCCCTTGCAGGCCTGCCGGAGATGGTCGAGGAACAGCTGGGCGTACCGACCGTGGTCGCCAACCCGCTGGCACAGATGACCCTGGGGCCGAAGGTGCAGGCGCACGCGCTGGCCCAGGATGCCCCCGCGCTGATGATCGCGACCGGTCTGGCGCTGAGGAGCTTTGACTGATGGCACGCATCAATCTATTGCCCTGGCGCGCCGAACGGCGCAAGCAGCGCCAGCGCGAGTTCGGCATCATGCTGGGCATGGCCGCCCTGGGTGGCCTGCTGCTGTCGCTGTTGATCTGGTTCTACTACGACATGCAGGTCAGCGGGCAGAATGACCGCAATGCTTACCTGCAGACCGAGATCGACAAGGTCAAGGAGCAGAACAAGGAAATCGACCGCCTCGACGAGCAGAAGAATCGACTGCTGGCCCGCAAGGCGGTGATCGAACAGCTGCAGGCCAAGCGTTCGCAGATGGTCCACCTGTTCGATGCGCTGGTCCGCACCATCCCCGATGGCGTGGTGCTCACCGCTCTGCAGCAGGAAGGCGACGTGCTGACCCTGGAGGGCCGCACCCAGTCCAACGCCCGTGTCTCGGCGTACATGCGCAATCTCGAAGTTTCCGGCTGGATGACCAATCCGGAGCTGGCGATCATCGAGGCGCGTGAGCCGGACAAGGACAAGGACGGGCGCGCGACCGGCCCGGTGGCTGACATCAAGGCATTGCCGTACGTGTTCAAGGTCAAGGTCAAGCTGCCTGCGCAGAGCGAGGAAGCAGGCGCCACGCCGGGCCTGAACCCGGATGGCAGTGTGGCCGGCACCACGCCGGCGGCACCGACGGTCGCACCGCTCAGCGCCGGGCCGGACGCCGCCGCACCGGCTGCTGCCGCACCGGCGTCGGGATCGACTCCGGCACCGGCAGCCGCGCCTGCAACTGCTCCGGCACAGGCCCCAGCACCGGCGGCAACGCCTGCGCCGGCCGCACCCGCACCCAAGCCTGAGGGCAGCCGCCTGGCGCAGCCTCCGCAGGCCTTCCACGCCCCGATGCAGGGGGATCGCGCATGAGCAAGAAAGTCGACATCAAGAACCTGGACTTCAACGACATCGGCAATTGGCCGAGGAACGCGAAGATCGTGTTCTGCTCGCTGATCGCTCTGGTGATCATGTTCGTGCTCTGGATGCTGCTGATCAGCGGCAAGCGCGAGGAGCTGGCGGGCCTGGAATCGCGGGAAACCGAGCTGCGTGCCGAGTTCACCAAGGAACAGGAACGCGCGGTCAATCTGGAGCCGTTGAAGCAGCAGCTGGCACAGATGGAGCAGGTGCTGCAGCAGATGCTGCGGCAGCTGCCCAGCAAGACCGAAATGCCGGACCTGATCATCGACATCTCGCAGACCGCGTTGTCCAGCGGCCTGGCCAACGAGCTGTTCGAGCCCGAACAGGAGCAGATCAAGGAGTTCTACGCCGAGAAGCCGATCAAGCTGCGGATGGTGGGCAGTTACCATCAGTTCGGCGCCTTCGTCAGCGGCGTGGCCTCGTTGCCGCGGGTGGTGATCCTGACCATGCACGACATCAACCTCAAGCCGAAGGACAAGACCRGYGGCAAYRTCCGCGCCGGTGCGCTGGAACTGTCAGGCACGGTCAAGACCTACCGTTACCTGGATGAGGCCGAGGTTGCCGAACAGCAGAAGGCTGAAGCGGGCAAGGAGGAAAAGAAGTGATCGGTTCCTTCATTGCACGTGGCGGGATGGTGCTGACGGTGCTGCTGCTGGCCGCCTGCGGCCGCGGCGTAAGCAGCACGCCGGGTGATGCACCCAATCTGGAAAAGTGGGTCGAGAGCGAGCGTGCGCGACCGGCGCAGCCGCTGGAGCCGCTGCCGGTGATGCAGCAGTTCGAGACCTTCGAATACTCCGCGCAGGGCATGCGCGATCCGTTTACCGATGCCTGGACCAACCCGCAGCAGGGGAATGGGGGACYGCGGCCAGATCCGAACCGGCGCAAGGAGCCGATGGAAGGCTTCCCGCTGGACGCGCTGGACATGGTCGGCACCATCGGAACAGGCGCCGGCACTGTGGCGCTGGTGATGGGGCCGGACAAGGTGACCTATCGGGTGCGTCCCGGTGGTTACCTGGGGCAGAGCGACGGGCGGGTCACCGCGGTCTTTGAAGACCGCGTGGAGCTGATCGAACTGGTGCCGGATGGCGCGGGTGGCTGGCTGGAACGTCCAGCAACGCTCGCGCTGGAAGATCAATGATCGTTTACTGGGGATAGCACGATGACCTTTCACCAAGCCAAGGGGCTGCGTCCCATCCGGCGCTCTACCTTGAACCGCATCAGCGCGCTGGGAGTCGCGTTGATGCTGGCCTGCGCTCCGGCGCTGGCCGCCGCACCGTCGGAAAAGCCGACCGGCACGGCGCTGGCCGCCACGCCGGCCGCTGCACCGGCAGGCCTGTCGGTCGCACGCATCGATTTCAAGCGTGGCGATGACGGCGCTGGCCGCCTGATCCTGCAGTTCGACGGCCAGGGCGCCATGCCCGACCTGCGCAGCCAGGGCAACAGCGTGGTTGTCGATGTCGGCAACGCACGCCTGCCGGCCAACCTGCAGAAGCCGATGAACGTCACCGACTTCGCCACCCCGGTGCAGCGCATCGACGCCAAGCCGTCCGGGGCCGGCACCCAGCTGGTGCTGAGCACGGGCGGTCCGGTCGAGTCGCTGGCCTACCAGAGTGGCAACGAGTATGTGGTGGAGATCAGCCCGCGGCAGGCCCAGGCCGCCGTTGGCGCAGTCACTGCCGGCAGCGTGACCCAGGCCGCCAAGGGCGTGCCGCAGCGCGGCTACGCCGGCAAGCCGGTGACCTTCAACTTCCAGGACGTGCCGGTGCGCACCGTGCTGCAGTTGATTGCCGAAGAGTCGAATCTGAACGTGGTGGCCTCCGACTCGGTGCAGGGCAATGTGACCCTGCGTCTGGTCAACGTGCCGTGGGACCAGGCGCTGGATATCGTGCTGCGTGCCAAGGGCCTGGACAAGCGTCGTGACGGCAGCGTGGTGTGGGTTGCGCCGCAGTCCGAGCTGGCCAAGTTCGAGCAGGAGAAGGAAGACGCGCGCATCGCGATCGAGAACCGCGAAGACCTGGTGACCGACTACGTCCAGATCAACTACCACAGCGCCACGCAGATCTTCAAAGCGCTGACCGAAGCCAAGGGAATCGGCGGTGGTGGTGGTGGTGGTGGCGGTGGCGGTGGCGGTGGTGGCAGTTCGCAGGAAGAAAGTGGCTTCCTCTCGGGACGCGGTCGCATCGTCGCCGACGAGCGCACCAACACGCTGATGATCAGCGACATTCCGAAGAAGATCGCGCGCATGCGCGAGTTGATCAGTGTCATCGACCGCCCGGTCGACCAGGTATTGATCGAAGCACGCATCGTCATCGCCACCGACACGTTCGCGCGCGAACTGGGTGCCAAGTTCGGCATCAGTGGCAGCCGTGACAACGTGTACTTCAGCGGCGACCTTGAGGCCAATCGGAAGACCCGCGAATCGCAGGTGGACACCGCCAGCACCAACGCCAAGGCTGAGCGCGATTGGATCGCCGGTGGCCGCGTGGGCCCGCCGCCGGTGTCGGTCGGTTCGGCCATCACCCGCGGCCTGAACTGGAACCTGCCGGTGGCAACGGCCAGCAATCCTGGTTCGCTGGCGCTGTCGATCCTCAATGCCGGCTATCTGCTTGACGTGGAATTGTCCGCCATGCAGGAAGAGTCGCGTGGTGAAGTGATTTCCAACCCGCGGGTGGTGACCACCAATCAGCGCGAAGCGCTGATCAAACAGGGCAAGGAAATCGGCTATGTCACCATCAGTGGCGGCGGCGCTGGCGGTGTAGCCACCCCGAACGTCCAGTTCAAGGAAGTGGTGCTGGAACTGAAGGTCACCCCGACCATCACCAACGACAACCGCGTGTTCCTCAACATGGCGGTGAAGAAGGACGAGGTCGATCAGCTGATCCAGCTGCAGGGCTACGGTACCGTGCCGTCCATCAACCGTCGCGAGGTCAATACCGCCGTGCTGGTGGAAGATGGCCAGACCGTGGTGATCGGTGGCGTGTATGAATTCACCGACCGCAACAGTGTCAGCAAGGTGCCGTTCCTGGGCGATGTGCCGTTCCTGGGCAATCTGTTCAAGAAGCGTGGTCGCAACAAGGACAAGGCCGAACTGCTGGTGTTCGTGACCCCGAAGGTCCTGCGCGTGGCCCGCCAGAACTGAGGCATCACATCTGTTGTATCCGACCGGGGCCGCCACGTGCGGCCCCGCGTCGTTTGCGCGGGAGGCCCGGTTGATCGGTCATGCGCT
>NZ_JBFTNR010000260.1:0-5105 GCF_056665995.1 Stenotrophomonas sp. 05L44_2 | reverse complement strand
AAGCGTAGCCGGCCATCGTGTTGAGCAGCAGCGAACCGAGGGTGATCGCCAGCGACACCAGCAGGCTGTTGGCGAAGTTGCCGCCCATGCCGGTGCGCGCGAACAGCTCGGTGTAATTGTGCGTGGTGATGCTGGACGGCAGCAGCGGCGGTGGGAAATGGGTGGCCTCGCCCTGCGGCATGAACGACACCGACAGCATCCACAGCAACGGTGCCAGGCTGACCAGGGCCAGCACCAGCAGCGCGCCATTGATCATCCACGGGTGCCAGCGTGACTGGCCGATTTCACGACTCATACCAACTGCCTCTTGCGGCCAAAGCGCAGCATCACGGTGGTCACCGCCAGGATGATCAGGAACAGCAGGAACGCCACAGCCGAGGCGCGTCCCAGGTTCCACCACTTGAAGCCTTCCTCGAACATGAAATACAGCACGCTGACGGTGCTCTGCAGTGGGTCGCCGCGGGTCATCACATAGGGTTCGGCGAACAGCTGGAAGTAACCGGATACGGTGATCACCCCGACCACCAGCAGCACCGGGCCGAGCATCGGCAGGGTGATGTGCAGGAACTGCTTCCAGCGCGAGGCGCCGTCGATGCGCGCGGCCTCGTACAGGTCATGCGGGATCGCCTGCAGGCCGGCCAGGAAGATCACCATGTTGTAGCCGAAGTTCTTCCACACCGCGAACAGCATGATGGTCGGCATCGCCCAGTTGGGATCGCCCAGCCAGTCGATCGGGCTGATGCCAAGATGGCCCAGACCGTAGTTCACCAGGCCRTAGCTGGTGTGGAACAGGTAGCGCCAGATCACCGCCACCGCCACCAGSGTGGTYACCACCGGGGCGAACAGCGCGGTGCGGAACAGCGCCTTGAAGCGCGCGGCCGGGGCATTGAGCAGCATCGCCGCGCCCAGCGATACGCCGATCGACAACGGCACGCCGATCACCACGAAATAGGTGGTGTTCCACAGCGACTTCCAGAACATCGGGGTCTGCAGCAGGTCGATGTAGTTGCCAAGACCCACGAAGCGCAGGTTGCTGCTGTCGGCCAGCGCATACAGGTCGAAGTCGGTCACGCTCAGCGCCAGCGCCGAAGCCACCGGCAGGCCGARGAACACACCAAGCACGATCAGCGAGGGGCCGGCGAAGATCCAGCCGGCAAGCGAAGTACGTTTCATTGCGGGCTCCCGGCCGCGACTGCACTGGTCGAACCCGAGGGGGGTGCGCTGCGCTGCAGGCGTTGTTGTTCATGCATCCAGCGACGCTTGGCCAGCACCTTGTCCACGCGCTGGTCCAGTTCGGCCACGGCCTTGTCCTGCGGCAGGCCGCCACGCACCACCTGTTCGGTGACGATGCGCATTTCCTGCACGATGCGCTCCCATTCGAGCACCTTCGGGGTCGGCTTGACCCGCTCCAGCTGGTCTCGGAAGGCGGCGGCAAGTGGATCGTTGGCCAGCGAAGGCGCATTCCAGGTGCTTCGACGCGGCGGCAGGTCGCCGATGATCGCGTGGAAGCGCGCCTGGATTGCCGGCCGCGACAGGAATTCGATCAGCTTCCAGGACGCTTCCTTCTGCTGCGACTTGCGGAAGATCACCAGGCTGGTTCCACCGGCGATGCCCGCGCCCGGACCGTCCGGACCCGGCAGCGCGGCCGTGCCCCACTGCCCTTCCAGTTCCTTCGGCTGCAGCTTCTTGAACTCGCGGATGTTCCAGGGGCCGGAAATGTAGAACACGTTGAAGCCGCGGAAGAATTCATCCCAGACGTTGGAGATCTGCGTCTCGGACATCTTCGGCGCCCAGCCCTGCTCGAACATGTTGGCGTAGAACCCCAGCGTGCGGCGGAAGCCGGGGCTGGAGAAATTGCCACGGGTGTCGTCGTCGCGCAGCAGCGGATCGGGCTGCTGCAGGGCCAGCGACAGCTGCTGCTCGAACTCGTTGATCGGCATCAGCACCGCATAGCGGTTCGGGCCCTGCATGCGCTTGATCGCGGCCATCTGCTCGTCCCATTCGGCCCAGGTGCGCGGCGGATGGTCGAAGCCGGCCTTGGCCAGCAGGTCCTTGCGGTAATAGATCAGGCGGGTATCGACGTACCACGGCACCCCGACCAGCTCGTTGTGGATCACGTTGGTATCCCAGATGCCCTGGAAGTAGTCCTTCGGATCGACAACGGTGGAATGCTGCACGAACGGCTGCAGCGGCGTGAGCGCGTTGAGTTCGGCGAACTCGGGTACCCAGGTGTTGCCCAGCTGGCACACATCGGGCAGGCCGTCGGCGGCAAATGCGGTCAGCAGCTTTTCGTGCGCGGCCGTCCACGGGATGTTCTGCACATCGACCTTGATGCCGGGGTTCTCCGCTTCGAATTCGTGGATCAGCTCGCTGACCACTTCAGCCTCGCGCCCCATCGCCCAGAAGCGCACGGTGGTGGTGCCCTGCTCCTGGCGGGCACAGCCGGCCATGAACAGCGCGGCCAGTGCAGGCAATGCCCAGCGTCGCAGGCGGTGTTTCCAGTCGTGCACCTTGTTACTTCCCCTGGCCGGTGTTGCGGTTGGCATTGTTTTTCTGTTCCTGCGCGGCGGCCGCACGTGATTCGGCGATACCGACCGCACGCGCTGCGGCGGCCTTCTCATCCTTCTGCAGCTCCAGCGGCTGGAAGGAGCCTTCCGGCGCCAGCCAGCCTCCACTGAAGCCCGCCCGTTCCAGGCCCTTGCGGATGTACGGGTTCTTCTTCATCACGTCCCAGACGAAGTCGTTGCGGTAGTTGGCGATCATGGTCAGGATCGGGCCTTGGTCGATGGCGATGTAGTCGCTGGCGACCCAGCCACGATCGGGTACCACCCGCCCGGTCTTGATCGGGATGTCGTAGCTGAAGCTGGGATTGAACGAATCCAGGAAGCCATAGCTGGAGTAGATGTAGTCGCCGTAGCGCTTGTGCATCTCCAGCGTGGCCGGAATCACTTCCTCGGGCGCGAACACGACCGACGAGATCGCGGCGGTCGGCGCGATCGTACCGTCATCGAAATTCTCGCGCAGGCCTGCGCCGCGCGATGAGTAATGGCGGAACTGGCGCTGCTCGCCCCGGTATTCCTGGGTGGTGTTCTGCGGACCATCGCTGGCGGTCAGGCCCCAGACGTTCTCGCCATATTCCTTCCAGTTCATCGGATTGGCGATGGCGTACTCGCGCTGGGCCAGCGCCGCCGAACGGCTGTTGAGGAAGTAGGTGCTGCCACGCTCGCGCATGTACGCATCCTGGATRTCGCGGAAGTCGATCCAGACGTGGCTGTACTGGTGGCCGAACAGCGGACCGAAGGACAGGTATTCCTGGCCCTGGTAGACGCCCCAGTCGTTGTCGTAAGTGCGCGTCCACACCGTCCACGCATCCGGGCTGACCGGGTGGCTGGGCGAGCCCAGGGCGAGGATGTAGACCATCATCGCCTCGTTGTAGCCCATCCAGTCATGGTCGATGAAGCCGTTCTCGGGGAACCAGCCCATCGAGATCAGCGGCGCACGCTGCTGCAGCCACGGCCAGTCGACCTGCTTGTACAGGGTGTCGGCGATCTGCCGGATTTCCTTCTCGCGCGGATCGTCGCCGTCGTAGTACGACTGGGCGAACAGCACGCCCATCATCAACAGCGCGGTATCCACCGAGGACAGTTCCACCCAGCTGTCGTAGCGGCGCCCTTCCTGCATGTCCAGGAAGTGGTAATAGAAGCCCTTGTAGCCGGCCTTGCCGGTGCGCTGCGGGCCCATCGGCACGTCGCGGAAGAACTTCAGGGTGGTCAGGGTGCGGTCGATCGCCTGGTTGCGGCTGACCCAGCCGTTCTCGATGCCGATCGGATAAGCGGTCAGGGCGAAGCCGACCGAGGCGATGCTGGCGAACGGCCGCGACGGATAGCGGTCCGGGGTCAGGCCGTTGATCTCGTTGGTGGTATCCCAGAAGAACTGGAAGGTGCGGCGCTCGATGTCATCGAAAAGCGGCGGCAGCTCCGGCTTCATCGGCCGCGGCGGTGCGTCGGCCTCGATCAGGATCACCGGCGGGCGCGGCTTGGCAGGCTCCTGCTGGGCCGGTTTGCAGGCGGCGATGGCCAGGGTCATCGCAGCGGCGGTCATCAGGTGGCGTGCCTGCATGGCGCGGTTCCTCCGGTGGGCTGATCGATGAAAGAGCATAACGTCCAATGACCTGAAATCGTTTACAAAGTGCGGTCTTAAAAAACCACGGAAACGTGGTTGATGACACCGCGGTCATTGCCCACGCCATTGCCCCCTGCCCGGCAATGGCGTGGGCAATGGACCGGCCCGGAGGCCGGCCATTGCCGTTGAAACCGGAGCCATCGGCGAACCGATGGCTCCGTGATGCTGCATCAGCGCTCCGCTTAGAAGCGGAAGCCCACTTCCGCCTTGACCTGGCGCGGGGTACCGATGACGTCACCGGTCTCGTTGTAGCTCACCAGCAGCGTGCCGTCCTGCTTCACGTAGTTCAGGTTCGAGAAGTTGTCGAAGTTGAGCACGTTGATGATGTCGATACGGGCATACAGCTCGGTATCGCCGGCCAGCTTGAAGGTCTTGGTCGCCTGCAGATCCAGCGAGCGGTAGCCGAAGATCTTGCCGCCGAGCAGGAAGTGACCATTGCCCGACGGGGTGCCGGCAGCCGGGGTCGGCATGCAGTTCGAATTGCCGGCCTGGGCGATGCAGGACCAATCGTTGCCCGGGGTCGGCGTAGCCAGGGTCAGCTTGCCGCCAAAGGTGATGCCCCAGAAACCGTCATACGAACCGGTGACCACCAGGCGATGACGCGGCGCGCCATTGGACTTGATGGTCGGGTACTCGCCGATGGTGCCGCGATCGAACGAGTAGTGCTCGTTGATGTTGCGGTTGTGGCGCGCATTGGTCCAGGTGTAGGCGATCGAGGTGCCCCAACCGCTTTCCTTGCTGTACGGCTTCTGCGCCGACAACAGAAGCTGGGTGGAGCGGGTCTTGATGCCCTGCTGGCCGATGATCAGGCTGCCGAAGCCCGGGATGTTGCAGTTCCACGGCTGGCCGTAGGTCGGCTCCTTGGCACCACACAGCATCTGGTTGTCAAAGAAATTGCCGTTGTTGAAGCGGTTGCCCAGGGT
>NZ_JBFTNR010000259.1:0-5110 GCF_056665995.1 Stenotrophomonas sp. 05L44_2 | reverse complement strand
GGCTGCCGGCCTGGAACAACGGCGCGAACAGCACACCGAAGCCGATGATCAGCAGGCTGGCGATGGCCATCGTGCGGCGCGTTCCCCAGCGATCACCGTAGCGTGCCGACAGCGGAATGCCGGCGGCGAAGAAAAGCATCGCCACCATCTGCATCAGCAGGAACTGCTCGCGGCTGTAGCCGAGCACGGCGGTGCCATGGCCGAGGCTGAATACCGTCATCAGGTAGAACAGCACGAAGGTGGCGAACGCACCCAGCGTGCCCAGCAGCATCGGCAGCGGATGGTCGCGCAGCACCGTCCACATCGGCAGGCGCACCGGCGCCTTGCGCTCCAGCGCGCGCTTGAAATCCGGTGTCTCGTGGATGTTCAGCCGCACCCACAGGCCAAGGCCGACCAGCAGCGCGCTGGCAACGAASGGAATGCGCCAGCCCCATTGCAGGAAATCGTCCTGGCCCAGAAAGCGACCGAGCAGCAGAAAGATGCCGGCTGACAGAAGGAAGCCGATCGGTGCACCCAGCTGCGGGAACATGCCGTACCAGGCGCGCTTGCCCGGTGGTGCGTTCTCGGTGGCCAGCAGCACCGCCCCACCCCATTCGCCGCCCAGGCCCAGCCCCTGGCCGAAGCGGCACAGCGCCAGCAGTGCCGGCGCCCACAGGCCGATCTGCGCATGGGTGGGCAGCAGGCCGATGGCGACCGTGGACAGGCCCATGGTCAGCAGCGCGGCCACCAGGGTGGCCTTGCGGCCGATACGGTCCCCGAAGTGACCAAACACCGCCGAGCCCACCGGGCGTGCGATGAACGCCACCGCGAAGGTGGCCAGGGACTGCAGCAAGGCGGCCTGGTCGCTGCTTTCCGGGAAGAACAGGTGCGGGAACACCAGCACCGCGGCGGTGGCGTAGATGTAGAAGTCGAAGAACTCGATGGTAGTGCCGATCAGGCTGGCCAGCAGGACACGGCGGGGAGAATTCACGGGTGGCGCGGCAGCGGTGATCGTCGACATCGGCAAGGCGGGTAACGGCGGATCGACCGATTCTGCCACGCTTGGCCGCCCCGCCGGGGCAATGGTTTCAGGCGACACCGACGCCAACGAATTCTTTCCGGGGGGCCGCTACGCTGCACCACCGGTCCCTGCATGGATGCTTCACCGATGAGTTCTGCCGCCCCGCAGTCATGCTCCGATTCCCCGCTGCTGCCTCGCCTGGCTGCATGGCTGGCGGTGCTGCTGGTGCATCTGCTGATGCTGTGGTGGCTGTTGCATGCGGGGCGCATCGCCTTGATCGCACACGACAATTCGCGGATCAGCCTGCGTTGGCTGCCGCCGGAAGCGCCGCCGATGAGCCCTCAGGTTGTCGATGCATCACGGCCGTCGGCTGCGCCGCACCAGATTCCGCACGCCCCCGCGCTTCCTACTGCGCAGGCCGAGCAGCGCTCAGCGCATGTCGATCGGCAACGCAGCGCGGCTGCGCGCAACCAACCACTGAATCTGAGGCTGCCGGCTGGCAGCATCGATGGTGGCGATGGCATCACTGCCGAGGGTGTGGCCGCAAAGCTGATCGGCCGCCGTGAGGTGCATGCGGCGTTCGCCCCCCGTCGCCCACCTTTCCGGATCCACCGGCAAATGACGCCCGAGCAGATCCTGCAGGGTGTTGCCCAGATGCTCGGCACCTGGCCACCGGGCTACATGGTTGACCCGTGCACGCTGGGCCAGCAGGACATGCACTACTTCCAGAACGCAGTGGAGGAAGTGGACCGGCAGTTGCTGCGCGAGGCGGTGCTGCAGGTCAGTGCAAGCTGCCGGTAGCGCGGTCTACAGCTGGATCCAGGTGGCCTTGATCTCGCTGTACTTGTCGAAGGCGTGCAGCGACTTGTCACGACCGTTGCCGGACTGCTTGTAGCCACCGAACGGTGCCGTCATGTCACCGCCATCCCAGCCGTTCACCCACACGCTGCCCGCGCGCAGTTGGCGGGCTACGCGATGGGCGCGTCCAAGATCCCGCGTCCACAGGCCGGCGGCCAGTCCATAGCGACTGTCGTTGGCCAAGCGCACGGCCTCGGCTTCGTCATCGAAGCCGAGCACCGCCAGCACCGGGCCGAACACTTCCTCGCGGGCCAATGCCTGTTCCGGGCGTACCTGGTCGAACACCGTCGGCTGCACGTAGCAACCGCCCGCCTCCACTTCGGCTCTCTGGCCGCCCAGCAGCAGGCGCGCGCCATCGGCTTCGGCCCGGGCGATGTCGGCCAGTACCTTGTCCACGTGCGCGGCATCGACCAGCGCCCCCATCGGTGCATCGGCCTCCAGCGGATGGCGGGGCTGCATGCGTTGGCCGTAGGCGATCACCTGGTGCACGAAGTCATCGCGGATCGAACGCTGCACCAGCAACCGCGAACCGGCGGTGCAGACTTCGCCCTGGTTGAAGAAGATGCCCTGCGCCACGCCCTTGGCGGCTGCATCCAGGTCCGGCGCGTCGGCGAACACCACGTGCGGGCTCTTGCCACCGCATTCCAGCCAGACCCGCTTGAGGTTGGAGCGCCCCGCGTATTCGAGCAGCCTGGCGCCGGTAGCGGTGGAGCCGGTGAAGGCCAGCACGTCCACGTCCATGTGCAGGGCCAGCGGCTCGCCCACGCGTGAGCCGTGACCGGGCAGCACGTTGAGCACGCCGTCCGGCAATCCCGCTTCGGCCGCCAGTGCGGCCAGCCGCAACGCACTCAGTGGCGAGCGCTCGGAGGGTTTCAGCACTACTGAATTTCCCATCGCCAATGCCGGCGCGATCTTCCAGCACGCCATCAGCAGCGGAAAATTCCACGGCACGATGGCCGCCACCACGCCTGCGGCCTCGCGCGTGACCAGGCCCAGCTCGTGCGGACCGGTGGGGGCGATTTCACCGTACAGCTTGTCCACCGCTTCAGCGGTCCAGGTCAGGCAGCGCACCACGCCGGGAAGATCGATGCGACGCGCATCGCGGATCGGCTTGCCCATGTCCAGCGTTTCCAGCAGGGCCAGCTCATCGGCGTGCGTCTCCACCAGCGCGGCCAGCGCCAGCAGCACGCGCTTGCGATGGGCGGGGCTGGCCTGCGACCAGTGGCCTGCCTCGAACGCGCAGCGCGCCGAGGCCACCGCACGCTCGACGTCCTGTGCATCACAGTCGGCCACCGCACCCAGTACACGCCCGTCGATCGGGCTGATGCAATCAAAGCGCGCGCCGCTGGCGGCATCCACGTAGCGGCCATCGATGAACGCTTGCGCAGGAATCGCCACGCGGCTGCGCAGGGCCTGCCAGTGGCTGCGGTCGGGGAAGTCGGCCATGGGTCGCTCCAGCAATCAACGTTCCTTGTTTATACCGGCGCGGCCGCGACCCCACCGTGATCGACCGCGCTGCGCGCTCGCCGGGCCATGCCTGCCGACAGAACCGTGACGCGGCTGCGCTAGAGTCGCACCCATCGGACCCGACGGAGCCGGCATGAAAACCCCTGCAAGCGACCTGCACGACCTGGCCACCCAGCGCCCCGATTCACTGGACGCGTACTGGATGCCGTTCACTGCCAACCGCCAGTACAAGGGCGCGCCGCGCATGCTGGTACGTGCCGAGGGCATGCACTACGAGGACGTCGATGGGCGCGCCATCCTCGATGGCACCGCTGGCCTGTGGTGCTGCAATGCAGGGCACGCGCGCCGACGCATCGTCGAAGCGATCGCCGAGCAGGCCGCCACCCTCGATTACTCGCCGGCCTTCCAGATGGGTTCGCCGCCGGCCTTCGCCCTGGCGCAGCGATTGGCGGCACTGGCCCCGGCCGGGCTGAACCACGTGTTCTTCACCAGCTCGGGTTCGGAGGCGGTGGATTCAGCGATGAAGATCGTGCTGGCCCACCACCGCCTGCGCGGCGAGGGACATCGCACGCGTTTCATCAGCCGTGAGAAGGCCTACCACGGGGTCGGCTTCGGCGGCATGGCACTGGGCGGGCTGCCCAACAACCGCCGCCAGTTCGGCCTGCAGCTCGGCGGCGTGGACTACCTGCGGCATACCCTGGACCTGTCACGCAATGCGTTCAGCAAGGGCCTGCCACGCCAGGGCGCAGAGCTGGCCGACGATCTGGAACGGCTGATCGCCCTGCACGATCCGTCCACCATTGCCGCGGTGTTCGTTGAACCCATCGCCGGCTCGGCCGGGGTGATCCTGCCGGCGCCGGGCTATCTGCAACGACTGCGCGAGATCTGCGACCAGCACGGCATCCTGCTGGTGTTCGATGAGGTCATCACCGGCTTCGGCCGGGTTGGCATGGCGTTCGCCGCACAGCGTTTCGGGGTCACCCCGGACCTGTTGACCTTCGCCAAGGGCGCCAGCAACGGCGCGGTGCCGCTGGGAGGCGTGCTGGTCGGCGACAGCGTGCATGCCAGCTTTATGCAGGGTCCGCCACAGGCCATCGAGCTGTTCCATGGCTATACGTATTCGGGCCACCCCTTGGCCTGCGCGGCGGCGTTGGCCACGCTGGACATCTACGCCGAGGAACGGTTGTTCGAGCGCGCGATCGAGCTGGGCGAATACTGGCAGGAGCGCCTGCACGCCCTGCAGGGGTTGCCGAACGTGATCGACATCCGCAACTTCGGCCTTGTCGGTGCGGTGGAGCTGGCACCGCGCAAGGATGCCCCCGGCAGCCGTGGCTACGAGGTGTTCCGCCGCTGCTTCCACGACGGGCGCCTGCTGGTCCGCTGCACCGGCGACATCATCGCGTTGTCACCGCCGCTGATCGTGGACAAGGCACAGATCGACCGGATCACCGGCACCCTGGGCGAGATGATCCGGGCCACCGCCTGAGGCCAGGGAGGTGCTGGCGAGCGGGTACAATGGGCGGTTCCGCTCCTGCCTGTTGCCGTGCCCATGAACATCGTCGTCAAAGAAGAACTCAAGGCCTACATCGACCCGCTCACCGCCGACGAACACGAGGCGCTGGAGCGCAGCATCCTCGCCGAAGGCTGCCGCGATGCGCTGGTACTGTGGGGCGACGTACTGGTGGATGGACACAACCGCTTCGGCATCTGCCAGAAGCATGGACTGCCGTTCAACACCGTGCAGAACACCCGCTTCCAGAGCATGGAAGACGTGCACCTATGGAT
>NZ_JBFTNR010000258.1:0-6874 GCF_056665995.1 Stenotrophomonas sp. 05L44_2 | reverse complement strand
CGCGACCGGCCAAAGCATTGATCCGGATCAATGAACGCCATCGCACGAATGGCCACAGTGCCGGCATGCGCACCCCGTTCAAGCTCGCCATTGCCCTGGCCGCCACCTTGGCCGCCGCTTACGGCATCGCCCGCAGTACACCGTACTGGTTCGCCCCACCGCAACACGCCGAGGTCGACATCCACGACCCGGCCCTGATCGAACAGGGCCGGTACCTGTCGCGTGCTGCCGACTGCGCCGCCTGCCATACCGCACCGGGCGGCAGGCCGTTCGCCGGTGGCCTTGGCATGCAGACCCCGATGGGCACGCTGTACTCGACCAACATCACACCGGACACGGAGACCGGCATCGGCGCATACGACTACGCCGATTTCGAGCGCGCGGTGCGGCGTGGCATCCGCCATGACGGCCAGCCGCTGTATCCGGCCATGCCCTACGCCTCGTACGTGATCGCCAGCGATGCCGAGATCAAGGCGCTGTATGCCTACTTCATGGGTGCGGTGCAGCCGGTCCGGCAGGACAACGCCGACAGCACGATTCCGTGGCCGGCAAACATGCGCTGGCCGCTTGCCTGGTGGCAGCTGTTGTTCGCACGCCCGCGCAGCTTCAGCCCTGATCCCACCCTGGATGCCGGCCAGCAGCGCGGCGCCGAACTGGTTGAAGGCCTGGCCCATTGCGGCGCGTGCCATACCCCGCGTGGGCTGGCCTTCCAGGAAAAGGCGATGGCCGACGATGGCAGCCGCCAGTTCCTGTCCGGCTCGGTGCTGGAAGGCTGGTATGCGAAGAACCTGCGCAATGAACAGACCGGCCTGGCCAGCTGGAGCGAAGCCGAAATCGTCGAGTTCCTGCGTACCGGCCGCACCGATCGCTCCGCGGCTTTCGGCGGCATGGCCGATGTGGTCGAGCACAGCACGCAGTACCTGTCCGACGCCGATCTGCTGGCGATGGCGCGGTACCTGAAGCAGCTGCCGGCCCGCGAAGGGCGCAGCGCGCAGTGGACGCCGGGCACCGACACCACTACCGCCGCACTGCGCGGCGGCGACTACCGGGTGGCCGGTTCGCTGGCCTACGCCGAACACTGCCAGGCCTGCCATCGCGCAGATGGCCGCGGCATGCCACGGGTCTACCCTGCCCTGGCGGGCAACTCCATCGTCTTCGCCGATGATCCCAGCTCGCTGGTGCAGGTAACCCTCACCGGCGGGCGCACGCCACATACCGCGCATGACCGCATGGCATTCACCATGCCGGGCTTCGAGCAGCTGCCCAATGCGCAGCTCGCCGATATCCTCACCTTCATCCGCAACAGCTGGGGCAACCAGGCCAGCGCGGTCACTGAACTGGACGTAGCGCGCATGCGCCGGGTGGTGCGTGACAAGCCGGCGCATGTGGTCCCGCAGGAGACGGCGCAATGAGGCGTTCGAAGAAGCGTTCGACAGTGTTGATCGCCAGCGCGGTCGTTGCGGTGCTGCTGGCCGGTGCTGGCACGCTGCTGTACCAGCACCTGTACCCGGACCTGGACGCGGAAGTCGCGAGGACCCTGGACATCCTCGACAGCCACGGCCAGGTGGTGGGCCAGTACCACGTGCCCAGTGCCGAGGAGATCGCCAGCCTCGGCAACGCCGACGCGGTGATGTTCGGCCGTCGCCTGCTCAACGAGACCGCACGCCTGCTGCCGGACAACGTCGGCAACGATCTGAACTGCAATTCGTGCCACATGGCCGAGGGCAAGCGACCGTTCGRCAACCACTACTTGAACACCGGAGGCGGCAGCTACCCGCGCTACATGCCGCGACCGGGCAGGGAAATCGGCCTGGCCGAGCGCATCAACGGTTGCCTGCAGCGTTCGATGAACGGCAAGCCGCTGGCCAAGGACGCGCCGGAGATGCGTGCGATGCTGGAATACATGGCGTGGCTGAGCCGCCCGGTACCAGAGGGTGCGCGCGTGGCCGCGCCCAGCGAAGGGCCGATCGACAGCACGCTGACACCGGACCCGATACGTGGACAGACGCTGTATGCCGCGCAGTGCGCCGCCTGCCACGGCGACAACGGCGAAGGCCGGCGCGACGCCAGCGGCGATATCGCGTTCCCGCCGTTGTGGGGCGAGCGCAGCTTCAACATCGGTGCCGGCATGGCGCGGCTGTACAAGGCCGCAGGCTTCGTCAAGCACAACATGCCGCCGGCAATGACCCGTGAACCGCCACTGGGCCAGCAGGTGATGCCCGACCAGGACGCGGTGGATATCGCCAGCTACTTCATCAACCAGCCGCGCCCGGACTTCGCCGGCAAAGCCAAGGACTGGCCGCGTGATCCGAAACCGAAGGACGCGCGCTACTGACCAACGCCCCGGTCTTGCCGGCCGTCACACAACACACTCCCTGCATCTGCGCGTCACCGCCATGTCATCGGCGCTGCCGACACTCCCGGACTTTCCTCCCTTGAAGGTCCGGTTTCGATGCGAACGATTGCGCGCTTTCCCCGTATCTCGCTGCTTGCCCTGCTGATTGCTCCCGCACTGGATGCCCTGGCTGAAGCACCGCAGGGCGATGTGGCCGATACGCGAAGCGCCGACGCGCGGACCCTGGACCAGGTACAGGTGATCGGCCAGGCCACCAGCTATGCCAAGACCTCGGTGCGCCAGGAAACGTTGAACCGGCAGACGGTGTTGAGCAGCGTCAATGGCGCGCTCAACGAAGTGCCCGGCGTGGTCGTCAGCGAAGCCGATGCCACCGGTTCGTCGGTGTGGGGCACGCAGATCAGCATGCGCGGCTTTGTCACCAACCGCGACACCCAGCAGATCGGCACCACCATCGATGGCCTGCCCAATGGTGGTTCCGGTTATGGCGGCGGCTCGCTGGCCAACCGCTACATCGACACGCTCGACCTGGAAACGGTGGAAGTGAGCCAGGGCACGGCCGATATCTCCTCGCGCTCGAACGAAGCACTCGGTGGCACGCTGAACTTCCTCACCAGCGACCCACTGCAGGAGCAGCGACTGCGCATGGTGGTGGGTGCCGGTGACAATGAAGCGCGCAAGTATTACGTGCGCTACGACACCGGCCTGCTTGCAGGACACACCCGCGCGTGGATCAGCGCATCGTCGGCGCGCGTGCATGACTGGATCGACGGCACCGGCCACACCAGCAACGACAACATCGCCGGCAAGTTCATCACCGAACTGGACCGCTGGACCCTGACCGGCTACCTGTCCTACAACGATGCCGACGAGCCGGAGTACACCAGTGTTTCGCCGAAGGGGTTCGCCACCAACCCCGACCGCGACGGCCTGGTCGGCACCCTGACCGGCATTCCGTACCTGGACCAGAACTACCGCTCCGGTTCGCGCGCACTGCGCGAGAACACGTTCGGCTACCTGCGCGCAGCCTTCGATGGCGGCAACGGCTTCAAGGCCTCGATGGCCGCCTACGGGCACCGCATGCAGGGCCGCGGTGACTGGCTGCCGCCGTACCTGGCCGACGTCAACGACGACGGTGCCGGTCGCCCGCAGTCGGAGTACCTCGGCGGCAGGACGGTCTACGGTGGCAGCAACCGCGGCCAGATCTACTTCGTGAACCCCGACGGCAGTTCCGCCCAGCGCCTGGCCAGCTGCACGCCGCGACTCGGCTTCAGCGCCGAGTACGACCCCAACTGCTACGCCGGCAACGTGCAGGGCGCGCAGTCCTACCGCCACTCCCACTACGACAACGATCGCATGGGCGTTACCGCCGACGTTGAATGGCGGCAGACCTTCGGCGCCATCGACAACACCGTGCGCGGCGGGCTGTGGGTGGAGAAGCTGGACCGCTCCGTGCGCCGCGATTGGCACCGCCTGCTCAACGTCGGCCAGGACATCGCCTTCGACCACCAGCCCTACTGGGTGCAGTTCGAGGACAAGTACAAGGTCGATGAGCAGATGTACTACGTCGAGGACGTGGCCCGCTTCGGCCCGTTCAGCGCGCGCCTGGGCGTAAAGCAGTTCTTCGTCGACCAGTCCCGCCGCCGCGTGATCGGCGCCGCCGAGAATGTGAAGTCCGACTCGAAGTCCGATCCGCTGCTGTCCACCGGCTTCACCTGGGCCCCGGGTGTGGAGGGCATGGAACTGTTCGCCGGCTACTCGCAGAACTTCGCCGCGATCCCGTCCGGCGTGCTGGGTGAAACCGATCCCCAGCGCTTCCGCAACGTCGAACCGGAGACCGCCGACAACATCGAACTGGGCATGCGCATCAGCCGCTGGCCGCTGACCGCCTCGGTCACCCTGTACAACATCAAGTTCGACAACCGCATCGTCTACCTGCCGGCCGGCCTGGTCAGCGGCATCGACTACCTCGGCGAGACCGATGGCGTCTACGAGAACTTCGGCGGCGTGGAGAGCAACGGCCTGGAAGCGGCCTTCGGCTACGGCTGGGACAATGGCTGGCGCATCAATGCGGCCTACACCTACAACCGTTCCAAGTACCTGGGCAGCGGCAACGACGCGCGCGACACGCAGCTGGGCATCGTCGATGGCGCCAAGGTGATCGGCCAGCCGGAGCAGATCCTGGTGGTGTCGGCCGACTGGCAGGGCGAGAACTGGAACTTCGGCCTGTCCGGTCGCTACCTGGGCGAACGCTACCTGGATGCGGCCAACGTCAACAAGCTGCCCTCGGCCACCGTGTTCAACGCCAACATCGGCTTCGACCTGCAGGGCCTGTCGCCGCGCCTGAAGGGCATGGGCGCCAACCTGGTGGTGAGCAACCTGACCGACAAGCGTTATCTTGCAGGGGTGGACGGCCGCGACAACGCCTTCATCGGCGCCCCGCGCACCGTCGGCATCTCCTTCCGCGTGGACTTGTGAGTGTGACCCTGTGACTGATACCGGCCGACRCCGACTGTTGCAGGCCGGCGTCGCCGCCGGCCTTTCGCCGCTGCTGCCCAGCATCGCCCGGGCAGCAGCGATCGCCCCTGCTTCGCGCACGCGGCCTGTGGCTGCAGCCCGACGCCAGCGGACAACGCGCCATCGCCCCCTTCCCGTTGGATACCGCTGCGCACTTCGGCTACATGCGGGTGGAAGGCACGCCCCACACCTGGCCTGATGCACAGCAGGMGTGGGACCACGGGCGCATGGCGCACTGGCCCAAGGCCAAGCAGAACCACTCGATGGGCTACTTCCAGCGCAGCGACATGCCGTTCCAGTTCGCCCTGGCCGATGCGTTCACGCTGTGCGATGCCTACCACTGCGCGATGCAGGCCGGCACCAACCCGAACCGCGTGTTCCTGTGGACCGGCCACAACGACGCCCAAGGCCAGGCAGGCGGCCCGGTGATCGCCAATTCGCACGACAATTTCCCCGAGCTGGGCGGCCATCCGGACTCGTACCGCTGGGCCAGCTATGTCGAGCGGCTGCAGCAGGCCGGCGTGTCCTGGCAGATCTACCAGGACATGGCCGACAACTTCACCGACAACCCGCTTGCCGGGTTCGAGACCTTCCGCCAGGCGTACCGCGGCGCCCCGGGGCATGACCCGGAGCTGCGCGCGCGCGGCGTCAGTACCCGTGGCCTGGCGCAGCTGCGCGAGGACGCGATCAGCGGCCGCCTGCCGCAGGTCAGTTTCATCATTGCCGACGCAGCCGGCAGCGAGCACCCCGGTCCGTCCAGCCCCGCGCAGGGCGCCGCCTATACCGCGCGCCTGCTGGATGCACTGACCGCCGATCCAGAGGTGTGGAGCCGTACCGCCCTGCTGCTGATGTTCGATGAGAACGATGGCTTCTTCGACCATGTGCCGCCACCCGCACCGCCCTCCCCGCTTGGTGCCGGCTGGGCCGGTGCGTCGGCGGTCAGCACCGAGGGCGAATACCACCGCCACCCGGCACCGGGCGACCAGAAATACGATGCCGCCGAGCTGCGTGGGCGCCCCTATGGGCTTGGCCCGCGCGTACCGTTGTATGTGATTTCACCGTGGAGCCGCGGCGGCTGGGTCGACTCGCAGGTGTACGACCACACGTCGGTGTTGCGTCTGATCGAGCGCCGCTTCGGCGTCGCCGCGCCGGACATCTCGCCGTGGCGGCGTGCGGTCTGCGGTGATCTGAGCAACGCCTTCGACTTCGCCCAGCGCGACACCCGCCCCTTCGCCAAGGCGCTGCCCGATGTCACCGCTGTCGCCGCGCGCGCTGCCGCCCTGCCCGGCCGTACCGTGCCCGCGCTGCCCGATGGCCTGCATCCGGCCCGCCAGGAGCCCGGCGTACGTCCTGCACGGGCACTGCCCTATCGGCCGCACGTGCAGGCCACATCGGTGGATGGTGCTGGTCTCACCCTGCAGCTGGCCAGCGATGGCGCCGCGGCCGTGCTGCATGTCTACGACCGCCTGCGCCTGGACGCCGTTCCGCGCCGTTACACCGTGGTACCGGGTGCCCCGCTGCAGGATCGCTGGCCGCTGGATGCGCAGGGTCGTTACGATCTCTGGCTGCTGGGACCGAATGGATTCCATCGCCATTATCGCGGCGATGGCACGCTCGCGCCGCTGCACGCGCACGTGGAGCGCGCGGACGGCCAGATGCGCCTGACACTGCGCAATCCATCGCCTTCAGCGCGGAAGGTCCAGGTGCAGGCCGGCGCCTACGCCGGCCACATGCCCACCCGCGAACTGCAGCTGGTGGCCGGCGCGGAAACCGTACTGGCCTGGGATCCCGCACCAACCGCAGGCTGGTACGACCTGATCGTGCGCTCGCAGGGCGTCGAGCAACGCCTCGCCGGACGTGCCGAAGACGGCCGGCCTGGCACCAGCGACCCTGCCATGGGCAGCGAACCGCTGCGCTTCGATCACGGCTGAAAGTGATTCTGTGGAGCCGGGCGCGTGCTCGGCTCCACAGGGTGGGACATCCCGCTCAGGCCTCCTGCAACCC
>NZ_JBFTNR010000257.1:0-5111 GCF_056665995.1 Stenotrophomonas sp. 05L44_2 | reverse complement strand
ACGTTGGTCAGCGGACCGATGCCCGAACGACCGTGGGTGATGCCTTCCCAGCTGCTGGCCAGATCATTGCCCAACGGCGAGACCATACCCAGGCCGGTTACGACGACGCGACGCTTCATTGCTGATTCTCCTGACCCGAACGTTCTTTGCGGGTAACGCGGTTTACTTCGGTGTGGTGCGCAAACACACGGGGCCGCAAACAGCGGCCCCATGGGGTGTCGTGCGCGCCGGACTCAACGCCCGCACGCGCACTGACGTCCTGCATCAGGCCTTGACGTGGGCCGTGATGTAGGTGATCGCAGCCTGCACGGTGCTGATCTTCTCGGCTTCTTCGTCCGGGATCTCGCACTCGAATTCTTCTTCCAGCGCCATCACCAGCTCGACGGTGTCCAGCGAGTCAGCGCCCAGGTCATCGACGAACGATGCGCTGTTGGTGACTTCTTCTTCCTTGACGCCAAGCTGTTCGATGACGATTTTCTTGACGCGTTCTTCGATGGTGCTCATGGGATATCGCTCCAGATGGAGTAGTGGTTCAAAAGTGGTCGCCATCAAAGGCGATGGCCGTGGGATAGTGTAGTGGAAACCGGCGTGACCTTGCATTGCAGCAAAAATCCTCGCAGATCAACCACTTGCGGCGCGATCCCTGCGCCCCTTGCTTACGGCATGTACATGCCGCCGTTCACATGGAGAGTTTCGCCGGTGATGTAGCCGGCAGCCGGGCTGGCCAGGAAGGCCACCGCATGGGCGATGTCCTCCGGCGAACCCAGGCGTTCGAGGGCGATGTCGCCGATCAGCGCGGTACGCGCTT
The DNA here is from genome assembly GCF_056665995.1 of Stenotrophomonas sp. 05L44_2. Taxonomy (NCBI): domain Bacteria; kingdom Pseudomonadati; phylum Pseudomonadota; class Gammaproteobacteria; order Lysobacterales; family Lysobacteraceae; genus Stenotrophomonas; species Stenotrophomonas sp. 05L44_2. The sequence goes on along the minus strand of NZ_JBFTNR010000257.1, from coordinate 4,303 downwards.
CTTCCGGCAGCGCCTTSGTCATGTCGGTGTCGATGAAGCCCGGCGCGACCACGTTGACGGTGACCCCGCGCGAGCCGATTTCCTTGGCCAGCGACTTGGAGAAACCGATGATGCCGGCCTTGGCGGCGGCATAGTTGGCCTGGCCGGCGTTGCCGGTCACGCCCACCACCGAGGCGATGTTGATGATGCGGCCCTTGCGCGCCTTCATCATGCCGCGCATGACGGCCTTGCTGGTACGGAACACGCTGGTCAGGTTGGTGTCGATGATCGACGCCCAATCGTCTTCCTTCATGCGCATCAGCAGGTTGTCGCGGGTGATGCCGGCGTTGTTGACCAGGATCGAGATCGGGCCGAATTCCTTGGCGATACCGTCAAGCAYGGCATCGAGCGCAGCGGCGTCGGTGACGTTCAGCGCGCGGCCGTGCCCGCCGTGGGCAGCCAGGCGCTCGCCGATCGCGGCGGCGCCGGAATCGGTGGTGGCAGTGCCGATGACGGTGGCGCCCTGGGCGGCCAGCAGATCGGCGATGGCGGCACCAATGCCACGGCTGGCACCGGTAACCAGTGCGATTTCACCCTGCAGGGGCTTGCTCATGATGTTTTCCTCAGGCTGGGGCGGCCGCCGCACCCGCGCCGCTTGCAGCGGCCACCGGCACGGTCGGCAGGAACAGGGGCAATCAGGCCGACCACGTCTCGCGGGCGGTTTCGAAGTCGCCCGGGGTGGCCAGGGAACGGCCGTCGATGGCCTTGTCGATGCGCTTGACCAGACCGGTCAGCACCTTGCCCGGGCCGCATTCGGCGATCCGGGTGACGCCACGGGCGGCCAGCGCCTGCACGCAGCCGGTCCACTGCACGGGCTGGTACAGCTGCTGCACCAGCGCGGCGCGGATCGCGTCCACACCGTCGTGCACCTTGGCGTCGACGTTCTGCACCACCGGCAGCTGCGGCAGCTGCCAGGACAGGCCGGCCATCACTTCGGCCAGACGGTTGGCGGCTTCGCGCATCAGCGGGGTGTGCGAGGGCACGCTGACGGCCAGCTTGACCGCCTTGCGCACGCCCTTCTCGGCCAGCAGCGCCAGCGCGCGGTCGACCGCGGCAGCGTCGCCGCCGATCACGATCTGGCCCGGCGAGTTGAAGTTGGCCGGAACGACCACCTGGCTGCCGGCAGCTTCCGCGCAGACGTCCAGCACCAGCTGGTCTTCGGCACCGAGCACGGCGGCCATGGCGCCCACACCCGCCGGTGCGGCGTCCTGCATCAGCTGGCCGCGCAGGCGCACCAGGTGCGCACCGTCGTGCAGGCTGAGGGCGCCAGCGGCGACCAGGGCGGTGTACTCACCCAGGCTGTGGCCCGCCAGAACCGACGGACGAGGACCGCCCACGGCGTTCCAGGCGCGCCACGCGCCGATGCTGGCGGCCAGCAGGGCCGGCTGGGTGTATTCGGTACGGTTGAGCATTTCCTCCGGGCCGCCCTGGGACAACGCCCACAGGTCGACGCCGGCACCATCGGATGCCTCGGTGAAGGCCTCACGCACCTGCGGGTGCAGTTCGGCCAGCTCGGCCAGCATGCCCACAGACTGCGAGCCCTGACCGGGGAAGACAAAAGCGAGGGTGGATACGGTCACGCGGTCATCCGCTTGTTGCAATCGAAGCGGGCCATGATAAGGGGGAACATGCCGTGTCGTCTGTACGTGCGCGTATGCACGGCGTATGGACAGTGCCGCGATACGGGGTCCGCCGGGCATGGCCCGGCGGACCGCGATCAGCAGAGCAGCTGCAGGATGTCCAGCTCGCCGTCGGCAAACCAGTCCATGCACAGGCCGACCACCATCAGCAGGCCCAGCGTGGTGGCGCCATGGGTGATGAAGATGGAGTGGGCCAGCGCACGCGCCGAGCGCCCCAGCTTCATGCACACCCGCGCCAGGCGCTGCAGACGGCCGCTGACGGCGTGCACATGCGCGCGTACCGGTGCCTGCACCCCGTTCATCGCCTCGGCCATCATCGCCTGCAGGCTTTCGGGGCGGTCAGCGTAGTACTTGGCCACGCCGTAGCCGAACATCAGCCAGTCACGCGCCTGCGCTTCGGCCAGGTCCATGACTTCCAGCGGATCTTCTTCGAAGTCGATGAAACCGACGTTCTGGCCATCCCAGGTGAGGTTGCGCGGCAACGGCTGGCCGAAATAGGCGCCACGTGCGTGTGCTTCGGCAATGGCCTGCATTGCCGCGGCCACGAGGCGATCGCGGCCGGCATCGTCGGCTTCGCGCAGGCAGGTATTGAACGAGCTGCCGTTGTCGCCGATCACCAGCGCGGCATGGCCGCTGCCGATCACCGCGGGCACGTTCACGCCCTGCGCCTGCAGTTCCGCCAGCCGGCGGGCCTCGGTTTCGCGCGCGGCGTCGCCACCGCGGTGCGGCGGCGGGCGCAGGGCATCGAGATGGAACCGGCGGGCAACAAAATTGAGCAGGCCCAGGGCCACTGCTCGGCTTCCTTCGCCGTACTGCTTCAGCCAGGCGCGCTGCCCTTCGATGACGATGGGCTCAACCATGACAGTCTCCTTTAACGCATTACGGCCCCAGAGGGGCCGTAACGACGGTTTCACGTTGTCGTAACTGGCACTATCAATAGCGCAGCAGTGCCGAACCCCACGTGAAGCCACCACCGAAGGCTTCCAGCAGCAACAGCTGGCCGCGCTCGACCCTGCCGGAACGAACAGCAGCATCCAGCGCCAGCGGCACCGAGGCCGACGAGGTGTTGCCATGCTTGTCGACGGTGACCACGACCTGGTCCATCGACATCTCCAGCCGCTTGGCGGTGGCTTCGATGATCCGCAGGTTGGCCTGGTGCGGAATCAGCCAGTCCAGGTCGGACTTGGTCAGGCCGTTGGCATCCAGGGTTTCGTCCACGACCGAGTCCAGCGCCTTGACGGCGTACTTGAACACGTCGTTGCCCTTCATGTTGATGGTGCCGCCACCGTTGTTGCCTTCACCGAAACCGACCGAGACGCCGACCGGATTCCACAGCAGCTCTTTCTTGCTGCCATCCGAATGCAGGTGGGTGCTGAGGATGCCGGTTTCTTCGTCGGCCTTGAGCACGACGGCGCCCGCGCCATCACCGAACAGCACGCAGGTGGTGCGGTCTTCCCAATCGACGATGCGGGTCAGGGTTTCCGTGCCGATCACCAGCACATGGCGGGCATCACCGGAGCGGATGAATTTGTCAGCCACGCTGAGCGCGAACACGAAGCCCGAACAGGCCGCGTTGACGTCGAAAGCGGGACAGCCGCTCACACCGAGCTTGGCCTGGATCAGGCACGCGGTGGAGGGAAAGATCAGATCAGGGGTGGTCGTACCGACCACGATCATGTCGAGCTGCGAAGCGTCGATACCAGCGGCTTCGATCGCACGCAGCGCGGCCTGGTAGCCGAGATCGCTGGTGGTTTCGCCTTCGGCAGCGATGTGCCGTTCACGGATACCGGTGCGCGTCTGGATCCACTCGTCCGAGGTCTCGACCATTTTTTCCAGGTCGGCGTTGGTCAGGACTTTTTCCGGCAAATAGCTACCGGTGCCCGCGATCCTCGAGTAGATCCGCTTGCTCATCATGTTTCCTGTTGCACGAGCCGCCGTTCACCGGCGTGCCCGGGAAAGAAGGCGAAGGCCGCTGCCCAGCGGGCAGCGACCTTCCGGCACATCAGTCTTCCTGGACAGCCGAAGACTTGGTCTGGATGACCTTCTTGCCGCGGTAGAAACCGTCAGCAGTGATGTGGTGACGCAGATGCACTTCGCCGGTGGTCGGGTCGGTCGACAGCTGCTTGGCGCTCAGGGCGTCATGCGAACGACGCTGGCCGCGACGGGACGGGGTAACACGGGATTTMTGGACAGCCATGGGATTGCTCCAAACTCGGTTCGTTTTGCTTCGTCGTTTCGTCGCACAGGACGCCAGCGTCCAGCACACTTTTCGCTTTCGCCGCAGCCGCCGACGACAACCGGCTGCTATTGTTTCTTCAATGCCGCCAACGCCGCGAACGGATTGGCCTTTTCAATTTCTTCTTCGGTCGGCGCCCAGTCCTTGTCGACTGCCTCACCGTACGGCGACAGGGGTACCACCGGCACCGCCAGCACCAACTCGTCCTCGACCAGGTCCAACGGACGCAGCTGGCCATCTTCCGGCACCAGCAACGGCTCGTATTCCTCCGGCAAAGACGATTCCTCGTCTTCCTCGCGGATCAGGCCAAGCCTCTGGGTCATCTTCACCGGCAGCAGGAAACGCTGCATGCTGCGCTGACAGGTCAGCGGCAACGCGGTATCGATGG
>NZ_JBFTNR010000256.1:0-5118 GCF_056665995.1 Stenotrophomonas sp. 05L44_2 | reverse complement strand
TCCCAGGTGGGTTCCGGCGCGGGCGGTGCGACAGCGGCATTGGCCACCGGCGCGGTTTCATGGACGACCTCGGCCGGCAGGTCGTCCCAGGTGGGCTCGCGCTCTGTGTCGATCGCAAGCACGTTGGCGGCGTCGAAAGCAGCCTCCAAGGCCGCATCATCGTTGGCCGGAGCGGCTGCGACGGCGTCGGTTTCGTAGATCACTTCCGCCGGCAGATCGTCCCAGGTCGGCTCGCGCCCGGTATCGGCCGCAGGCGTGGCAACGGCGTCGAAGGCGGCTTCCAGCGCCGCATCATCATTGGCCGGAGCGGTTGCGACGGTGTCGGTTTCGTAGATCACTTCGGCCGGCAGATCGTCCCAGGTCGGCTCGCGCCCGGTGTCGGCCGCAGGCGTGGCAGCCGCGTCGAATGCGGCTTCGAGCGAAGCATCGTCGTTGGCCGGGGCCACTGCGACGGCGTCGGTTTCGTAGATCACTTCGGCCGGCAGATCATCCCAGGTCGGCTCGCGCTCGCCGTCGGCTGCTGCGCTCGTCGGGCGTGGCGCGGCATCAGCGGCGACCGGTGCGACGGCAATGTCGCCGAGCAGCTCGTCCAGATAGTCGTCCAGCATGCCGGTGGTGTTCATGCCGCCTGCTCCAGGGCACGTGCGTCCTCACCGAGGATCCAGTTCAACGCGCGCCGATAGGCCGCCAGGCCGCGTCCCGGGTAGTCCTCGCCGATGCTCGGCAGGGTCAGGCCGGCCGCGTTGCTGATGCGGGTGTCGATCGGAATCGCGTCTTCCCAGACGCGGCTTGCGTGGCGGTCCTGCATGGCGCGCAGCGATTCATTGCCGGTGCGGGTGCGGCGGTCGAACAGTGTCGGCAGGATCGAGATCGGCAGCGGCCGGCGGCGCGAACGCTCGACCATCTCGCCGGTGCGGACCATGCCATCCAGGCCGTGCAGGGCCAACGGCTCGGCCTGGGTGGGAATGATCAGGCGATCGGCCGCGGCCAGCGCATTGATCATCAGCAGGCCCAGSGTSGGYGCGCAGTCCAGCAGGATGTAGTCGTGCTGGCCYTGGTGGCGGGCRARSGCGTTCTGCAGGGCCAGGCCGAGSCCGGGCTGGTTGGCGCTGCGYCGTTCCAGMGTGGCCAGCGMGGCCTGCGCGCACACGTAATCGAGTCCGCCGATGTTGCTGGCATGGCTGAGCGCGGACAGGTCGGCCGGCGGTGCGGCGAACAGTTCCAGCACGCCGGCCGGTGCCGGCTCGATCGGCACGCCGAAGGCGCGGGTCAGCGAGGCATGCGGATCGAGATCGATCAGCAGCACGCGGTGGCCGAGCGCGGCCAGGCCGCGACCGAGGGCGAGGGTGGTGGTGGTCTTGCCGACTCCGCCCTTCTGGTTGGCGACTGCCCAGATGCGCATCGGATTACTCCTTCATTGCCGGGGGAACGGCGGCGCCGACACGGCTGCCAGCCGGCACCGGTGGCAACTGCACCGGTGCGATGGGGGAAGTGGGGGTGGTGGCCGGTGCTGCGGTGGCCTGTTCGCTGGCGCCGCGGGCAGTGCCGGTGGCGGCATTCAGGCGTTCGCCGAGCGGGTCCACCGAATGACTGGTGTCGRCCAGGATGATGACCATCACCCGCCGGTTGCGATTGCGGCCCTGTGCGCTGTCGTTGTCTTCGCGGGGGCGGAACTGGCCGTAGCCGACCATCGCCAGCCGCGATGGCTGCAGCCCCTGGTCGGCAAACAGATGCACCACGCTGGCCGCGCGCCCGGCCGACAGCTCCCAGTTGGACGGGAAGGTGGCGGTGGCGATCGGCACGTTGTCGGTGTGTCCTTCCACGCGCACGCTGTTGGGCACGTCGCGCAGCACGCCGGCCAGGCTGGCCAGGGTGTCGCGCGCATGCACGTCCAGCGCCGCCGAGCCGGTCGGGAACAGGATGTCGCTGTTGATCTCCACTTCGATCCACAGCTCGGTGCGGCGCACGCTGATCATGCCGCGGTCGATCAGTGGCGCCAGCGCGGCGGTCAGGCGGTCGGCGATGCTGTTGAGCTGGCGCTCGGCACGCGCGATCTGTTCCTGGTTGTGCACCGACACCGGCATGCGCATCTGCGAGGCCATCGCCGGCAGCAGGGTGGGGTCGTGCGAGGGCGCGGGAGCGGACGGCCCGATCTTGGTGCCGGACTTGATCACCGACGGGCTGTCCCAGCCGCCGCCCTGCACCTGCTTGTTGCCCACCTGCACCGGATTGATGGTGCGCGGCGCAYCACCGAAGGCATCGGTGAGGGCGTCGGCCATGATCCGGTACTTGCCCTCGTTGACCGAGGAGATCGCGTACATGACCACGAAGAAGGCGAGCAGCAGCGTCATCAGGTCGGCATAGGGGATGGCCCATGCCTCGTGATTGGCGTGCTCTTCGTGGTGCTTGCGGCGGGCCATGTCAGTGCAGGAAGCCGGAGAGGTTGGTTTCGATGTTGCGCGGGTTCTCGCCCTGGGCAATCGAGATCAGGCCTTCGATGACCATTTCGCGGTCGCGGCTGGAATGGGCGATGACGCCCTTCAGCTTGGCGGCGATGGGCAGGAACAGCAGGTTGGCCGAGGCGATGCCGTAGATGGTGGCGGTGAACGCGGCGGCGATGCCGTGGCCGAGCTTGCTCGGGTCGGCGAGGTTCTTCATTACCGCGATCAGGCCGAGCACGGCGCCGATGATGCCCAGCGTGGGCGCATAGATGCCCATGCTTTCAAACACCTTGGCGGCGGCCTGGTCCTGGTGCTCCTGGCTGCCCAGTTCGATCTCCAGCATGTGCCGGATCGATTCGGGTTCAACGCCGTCCACCAGCAGCTGCAGGCCCTTGCGCAGGAACGGGTCCTGCTGCGCTTCCACCTGCGATTCCAGGCCGAGCAGGCCCTGGCGGCGGGCGATGTTGCTCCATTCCACGATCTGCTGGATCAGTTCGCGACGGTCGCTGTGCGGCGGCCGCACGACCCAGCGCACGATCTTGAAGGCGTGCTTGAACACCGCTGGCGAGGTGTGCAGCAGGATGGCGGCGATGGTGCCGACGATGACGATCACGAACGCCGCAGGCGACCACAACGACGCCAGGCCGGCGCCCTTGAGGATGCTGCCACCGACCAGCGAGGCCAGGGCGAGGAAAAGTCCAATGAGGCTGAGTCTATCCATGGGTCCGGTATCGGCTTGTATGAATGGGACTTGAGACACCGGTAGGTCGTGTACAGACGGTAGTCACAGTTTTCGGGTCGCCGGGCATGGCCCGGCGCTACCCTGCGGGGCCGTTTCCGGTAGCGCCGGGCCATGCCCGGCGGGCTTCAGCGCAGCCCGTCCACGTCCAGGATCAGCGCCATGCGACCATCGCCGATCAGGGTTGCACCGGCATAACCACGCAGGCCGCGCAGGGCCTTGGGCAGTGGCTTGATGACCACTTCCTCACGCCCGCGCACCTGGTCCACCACCAGCCCGAAGCGTGCTTCACCGGCCTGCAGCACGACGATGGTCAGCAGGGGCGAGGTGGCCGGCGTCACATCCAGCCATTGCCGCAGGTCGACCAGCGCCAGCGTGTGCGAGCGGCGGTCGAGCACGGCGCGGCCGTCGAACCAGCCCAACGAGGTGCGCGGCGCATGCAGCACTTCCATCACACGGGCCAGCGGCAGTGCGTAGACGTCTTCGCCGGCCTGCACCAGCAGGGTCGGCAGGATCGCCAGGGTCAGCGGTACGCGGATCATGAAACGGCTGCCGCGGCCCAGTTCCGACTGGATCTGGATCTGCCCGCTCAGCTCACGGATGCGCGACTGCACCACGTCCATGCCGACGCCGCGGCCGGAAATGTCGGTGACCTGCTGCTTGGTCGAGAACCCTGGCAGGAACACCAGGTGCAGGCATTCCTCGCTGCTCAGGCGGGCGGCGGCTTCCGGATCGATCAGGCCCTTCTCGCGCGCCTTGGCGCGCAGTTTTTCCGGATCGATGCCGGCGCCATCGTCCTGCACTTCGATGCTGACGTAGTCGCCTTCCTGCTGTGCCGACAGGCGCACGTGACCCATCCGCGGTTTGCCCTGCGCTTCGCGCAGGTCAGGCATTTCCACGCCATGGTCGATGGCGTTGCGGACCAGGTGCACCAGCGGGTCGGCCAGCGCTTCGACCAGGTTGCGGTCGAGCTCGGTTTCGGCGCCGATCAGTTCCAGGTCCACTTCCTTCTTCAGCGAACGCGCAACGTCGCGCGCCACCTTCGGGAAGCGCGAGAACACCTTGCCGACCGGCTGCATGCGGGTGCGCATCACCGCCGACTGCAGGCGCGCGGTGGCGATATCCAGCGTGGACRCGGCGCGGTCCAGCTCTTCATCGCGCAGGCGCGCGCGCAGCGTCTTCAACCGGTTTCGTGACAGCACCAGTTCGCCGATCAGGTTGACGATGGCATCCAGGCGCTTGGTGTCCACGCGCACGGTGTGTTCGGCTTCGGCGACAGGCTTGTTGGGTGCGGRCTTGGCAGCGGGCGGGGCCGGCGAGGGCGCCGGTCGCGGTGCCGGTACCGCAACAGCCGCTGCGGTGGTGTTGCTGCCCGGGGCGGCGCCGCCATGCAGCTGGTCGAGCAATGCCTCGAACTCGTCCTCGCTGATCATGTCGTCGGCCTTCTTCGCCGCCGCCACGGTTGTCGGCGCCTTGCCGCCATGCAGCTGGTCGAGCAGGGCCTCGAATTCGTCGTCGGTGATCAAGTCGCCGCCGCCCGCACCCGGCGTCGCGGCCGCAGGCGCGGTAGCGCCGCCGCCATGCACGTCGAACTGGGCGACCAGTTCGGGCGGGGCAAAGCCCGGCTCGGTGCCCGAAGACACCGCGTCAAGCATCGACTGCAGGTAGTCCAGTGACTGCTGGGCGGCATCGAAGTGATGCGCCTGCAGGACGGCCTGGCCGGCGCGTGCGGCGCCCAGCGCTTCCTCGGCGGCGTGGCACAGCTCGACCATTGCGGTGATGCCGAGGAAACCTGCGCCGCCCTTCAGCGTGTGGTAGCCACGGAACACCGCGTTGAGCTGTTCATTGTCCTGCGGTGCCTGTTCCAGCGACACCAGCTGTTCGCCGAGGCGATCCAGGATCTCCTGGGCCTCGATGATGAAATCGGCAGTGATGTCG
>NZ_JBFTNR010000255.1:0-5133 GCF_056665995.1 Stenotrophomonas sp. 05L44_2 | reverse complement strand
CAGCGAGGCCGAGCTGGTCGCGCGCCTGCAGGACCAGGGCCATCTGCCGATGGAGACGCAGCTGGCCGACGGGGGGGCGGTTGGCGGCAGCAGCCTGCGCGGCCTGTTCCGCCAGCGTCCGCTGCAGGGCGCGGCATTGCTGCAGTTCACCCAGCAGCTGGCCACCCTGCTCGGTGCCGGGCAGCCGCTGGACCGCGCGCTGTCGATCCTGCTCAGCCTGCCCGAAGACGAGCGCTCGCGCCGCGCGATCACTGACATCCGCGACGTGGTGCGTGGTGGCGCGCCGCTGTCGACTGCGCTGGAACGCCAGCACGGCCTGTTCTCGCGTCTATACGTGAACATGGTGCGCGCCGGCGAAGCCGGTGGCAGCCTGCACGACACACTGCAACGCCTGGCCGACTACCTCGAACGCAGCCGTGCGCTGCAGGGCAAGGTGATCAACGCCCTGGTCTACCCGGCGATCCTGCTGGTGGTGGTGGGTGGTGCGCTGCTGTTCCTGCTGGGCTACGTGGTGCCGCAGTTCGCACAGATGTACGAAAGCCTGGACGTGGCGCTGCCATGGTTCACCAACATGGTGCTGCAGCTGGGCCTGTTCGTGCGCGACTGGTGGGTGCTGCTGCTGGTGGTGCCGGGCGTGCTGCTGCTGTTGTTCGAACGCAAGGTGCGGCAGCCCGCGTTCCGTCTGGCGCTGGATGGCTGGCTGCTGCAGCGCCGGGGCATCGGCCGCCTGCTGGGCGAGCTGGAAACCGCGCGGCTGGCGCGCACCCTGGGGACACTGCTGCGCAACGGCGTGCCGCTGCTGGGGGCGCTGGGCATCGCCCGCAACGTGCTCGGCAACCGCGCGCTTGCCGCAGACCTGGAGACCGCCGCCGACGAGGTCAAGAACGGCACCGGCCTGTCGCTGGCGTTGTCGCGCGGCAAGCGTTWTCCCCGGCTGGCGCTGCAGATGATCCAGGTCGGCGAGGAGTCCGGCGCGCTSGAYACSATGCTGCTGAAAGCTGCTGATACCTTCGAACAGGACAGCGCCCGCCGCATCGACCGCCTGCTGGCGGCGATGGTGCCGGCGATCACCCTGGTGCTGGCCTCGGTGGTCGGCGCGGTGATCGTGGCCGTGCTGGTGCCGTTGTACGACCTTACCAACGCCATCGGCTGACGATGGCCTCCTTCGCAACCCCGACATCCCGTACCTGAAAGGACCGACCATGATTGCTTCCCGTCGACCGATCCGCCTTTCCTTCACCGCCGCACGCCACCAGTCGGGCATGAGCCTGMTSGAGATCATCATCGTCATCGTGCTGATCGGCGCGGTGCTGACCCTGGTCGCCAGCCGCGTGCTCGGCGGCGCCGATCGAGGCAAGGCCAACATCGCCAAGGCGCAGGTGCAGACCGTTGCCTCCAAGGTCGACAACTACCAGATCGACACCGGCAAGCTGCCCGCCTCGCTCAACGACCTGGTGACCGCACCGGCCGGCGTCGGTGGCTGGCTGGGCCCGTATGCCAAGCCTGCCGACCTCAACGACCCGTGGGGCCACGCGCTGGAGTACCGCGCACCGGGCGAGGGCCAGGCGTATGAACTGATCAGCCTGGGCAAGGACGGCAAGGCCGGCGGCAGCAGCGTCGACGCTGACATCCGCTACCAGCCGTAAGCACGCATGCTGCTTTTCCTGCCGCGCCGGGTGTCACGCCCGCGCCTGCACGGCAGGCGCGCGGCGGGCCTGTCGCTGCTGGAAATGCTGCTGGTGATCGCGTTGATCGCGGCCATCGGCCTGATCACCGCCGCTGGCATGTCGCGCGGCTTTGCCGGCATGCAGCTGCGCAGTGCCGGCAAGGACATCGCCAACCAGCTGCGCATGGTGCGCGCGCAGGCCATTGCCCGCGGCGAACCGCAGCGCTTCGTGATCGAGCCGGCGCAGCATCGTTGGCAGGGCGCCAGCCAGCGCCACGGTGAAGTGCCGGCCAAGCTGAAGGTGCAGTTCGAAGGTGCCGCGCAGTTGGCCACCGCGCCCGGCCAGGGCGTGATCGAATTCCATCCCGACGGCGGCTCCAGTGGCGGCCGCATCCGCCTGCAGCTGGAGAGCGCCGAGTGGCGCATCGATGTCGGCTGGTTGACCGGTGAAGTCCGTTCCGGACCGTGGCGGGCGCAATGAGGTCGCGCGCCCGTGGTTTTACCCTGCTGGAAGTGATCGTTGCCTTCGCCTTGCTCGGGCTGGCGCTGACGCTGTTGCTGGGCAGCCTGTCCGGCGGCGCGCGGCAGGTGCGCGACGCCGAGCTGCGCACGCGCGCGGTGCTGCACGCGCAGTCGTTGCTGGCCGCCGCCGGGGTGGAAGCACCGCTGCAGGCCGGCAGCCAGCAGGGCGAGTGGGAGCAGGGGCGTTATCACTGGCAGCTGCAGGTGCAGCCCTGGGCCGAGCCGCGCAGTGGTGCGCTGCCCGCTGCGCAGTCGCCGGGCGCACCCTGGCTGGCGGAACTGCAGCTGCAGGTGCGTTGGGGCGACAGTGAACGCGAGCAGTTGCGCTGGCGCAGCCTGCGTCTGTTGCCGCCCGCGCTGGAGAATGCGCGATGAGGCGCCGCGCACGCGGCTTCACCCTGGTCGAAGTGATGCTGGCCACGGTGCTGCTGGCAGGCGGCCTGGCGCTGGCGTTCGCCAGCGTGCGCTCGGCGATGGCGATCAGCCAGCGCGGCGAGCAGATTGCCGCGCAGAGCGAACGCATGCGCGCAGTGCAGGCCCTGCTGCGGCGGCAGCTCGCCAGTGCCCTGCGCAGCCCGCTGGAAGTGCCCGATCCCACCCGCGAACCGGTGTTCTTCCAGGGTGACGATCAGGGCATGCAGTTCGTTGCCGACCTGCCGGGCTATCTCGGTCGTGGCGGCCCTTACCTGCATGCGCTGCAGGTGGATGGCGCAGCCGGCCACCGCCGCTTGCTGCTGGGGCTGGTGCTGCTGCAGGAAGGCGAGCGCATCGAAGAGAACCCGCCGCGCCCGCCCGAAGTGCTGGCGGAGGAGTTGAAGGACGTAAGGCTGCGCTACCGCGGTGTCGACGCCAGCAACGGGCAGCTGACCGAATGGTTGCCACGCTGGGAGGACACCCGACGCCTGCCATTGCTGGTGGAAGTACAGATCGTGCCGGCCAGGGGCACGCCGTGGCCGCCGCTGGTGGTGTCACTGCGGGCCGGTGGCAGCGGAGGTGCGCGATGAAGCGTCCACGTGGTGCCGCGCTGGTCCTGGTGCTGTGGTTGATCGCGCTGATGACCGCGCTGGTCGGCGCCTTTGCGCTCAGCGCACGGGTCGAACACCTGCAGCAGCGGGTGCTCGGTGACGACGCACGCGGCCAGGAGCGCGCCCGCGCCGGCCTGGAATACGCGTTGCTGCGGCTGCAGCCGGACCCGCAGCGTCCGCCGTGGCAGGCTGATGGCCGCGCCTATCGCTGGCAGTTCGACGACGCCCGCATCGAGATCCGGGTGTTGGACGAGAACGGCAAGATCAACCTCAACCTGGCCGATGCGGCCCTGCTGTCCGCATTCATGCAGGCACTGGGCGAGCCGGCAGAAAGCGCCAGGCAGCTGGCCGGTGCGATCATCGACTGGCGCGACGAAGACAGCCTGCTGCAGCCCGGTGGCGGTGCCGAGGCGCCGGAGTACGCCGCCGCAGGCCTGCCCTATGGCCCGCGCAACAAGCGCTTTGAAACCCTGGGCGAACTGCAGCGGGTGCTGGGGATGCGCGGGTCGCTGTATGCCGCGATGCTGCCGCACCTGACGCTCTACAGCAGGCAGGCGCGCCCGGATCCACGTTTCGCCAGTGGACCGGTGTTGACGGCATTGGGCCTGGATGCGGAACAACTGCTGGCGCAACGCGCCCAGCAGGAGCGTGACGGAGATAACGCTGCGGGTGCATCAGCGCTTGCCAGCGGCAGTGGCACCTATAGTATCGAGTCCCGCGCCACTGACGGCAGCGGACGCCTGTCAGTGCTGCAGGCGGTGGTGCGCAACGGATCGGGCGGGGTGCCCGGCCGGACCTACACAGTGCTTCGCTGGGAGCAGGGAATGGCAGCAAGATGACGGCGTGGCAGGACAGTCTGCGGCAGGTGCAGGGCCAGATCGGCCCCGGTGCCGGCCGTTTCCTGCGCTGGTGGCGGCAGTCGTTGCTGGCCTGGGTGCCGATGCGTTGGCAATGGGCGCTGGGCTGGTCGCAGACCCGCCTGCTGCTGCAGTGCGAGGACGGGCAACTACAGGTCTGGCGTGAAACCGGCGACGGTCTCGAGCCCGTGGCCCGCCTGCCTTGGCCGCTGCAACCGGTGGACCTGGACCGCGTGCTGGAGCCGCGCCTGCGCAGCCTGCCACGGGTGTGGCTGCTGCCGGCCGGGCAGGTCCTGCGGCGGAATCTGCGTCTTCCTGCCGCAGCCGCTGACCGCCTGCGTGCGGTGGTCGGCTACGAGATCGACCGGCAGACACCGTTCGAAGCCAGCCAGGTCAGCTATGACATCCGTGAGCTGGGCAGTGCCGGCGAAGGCCTGCTGCAGGTGGAGCTGGTGGCCTGGCCGCTGCGCCAGCTGGATGACTGGCGCGCGCAGATCGGAGCGTGGGCCGACGTGCTGGCCGGTGTCGATGCGATCGATGCCCAGGGCCGCGCGCTGCAGGTCAACCTGCTGCCGCCCGCGCAGCGTCAGCAGCGACCGGACCCGATGCGGCGCTGGAACCTGCTGCTTGCCATGGCTGCGCTGGTGATGCTGGTGCTGGCGGCGATGCAGTTGCTGGACAACCGTCGTGACGCCGTCGATGCGCTGCGCGCAGACGTCGAGCGCAGCGCCCGCAGTGCACGTGGCGTGGCCAGCGAACGCAGCCAGCTGCAGGCGCTGCTGGATGGAGCGGCGTTCCTGGAAACACAGCGCAACCAGCGCGCCAGTACCGTCGAAGTCTGGAACGAGCTGACCCGACGCCTGCCCGATGGCACCTACCTGGAAAAACTGGCGATCGAGAACAACAGCCTGCAGTTGATCGGCCTCAGCAGCGAAGCATCGCAGCTGGTCACGCTGCTRCAGGACGCGCCGCAGTGGCGCAAGGTCAACCTTACCGGCGTGCTGCAGGCTGACGGTGCCGCCAGTGGCCGCGACCGCTTCACCCTGACCGCCGAGCTGCAGCC
>NZ_JBFTNR010000254.1:0-5139 GCF_056665995.1 Stenotrophomonas sp. 05L44_2 | reverse complement strand
GCTGCCGGAGGAATCGATCCTGGATGTGGCCCAGGTCAATCCGCCGGTGATGGTGGATGCGCAGATGGACCAGGAAGACGTGGCGCGGCTGATCCGCCGCCACGATCTGCTGGCCATTCCGGTGGTGGACGCGCAGCAGCACATGCTCGGCATCGTCACCGTCGATGACATCCTCGATGCGCTGATCGAAGAGTCCACCGAAGACGCACACAAGTTCGGCGGCATGGAAGCGCTGGACAAGCCGTACATGCAGATCGGCTTCTTCGAGATGCTGCGCAAGCGCGCCGGCTGGCTGAGCGTGCTGTTCGTTGGCGAGATGTTGACCGCCAGCGCGATGCAGCACTACGAGGACGAACTGGCGCGCGCGGTGGTGCTGACSCTGTTCATTCCGTTGATCATGAGCTCGGGTGGCAACTCCGGTTCGCAGGCGACCTCGCTGCTGATCCGCAGCCTGGCGCTGCGCGAACTGCGCCTGCGCGACTGGTGGAAGGTGGCCTTGCGCGAAGTGCCCACCGGCATGGTGCTCGGCGCCATCCTCGGCTGCCTGGCCATCGTACGCATCGTGATCTGGCAGCTCGGTGGCTTCCATGACTACGGCGAACACTGGATCCTACTGGCGATCACCATCGGTGCCGCGCTGGTGGGCATCGTCACGTTCGGCTCGCTGTCCGGGTCGATGCTGCCCTTCATCCTCAAGCGGCTGGGCTTCGACCCGGCCAGTGCCTCGGCCCCATTCGTGGCCACCCTGGTGGATGTGACCGGCCTGGTCATCTACTTCAGCATCGCCGCGATGATCCTGCACGGGACGCTGCTGTAACGGCGGCGTCATCCACGCATGGCGTGGATCCACTGGTCCTGGCCTGCGTAGTAGATCCACGCCCTGCGTGGATGCGATGCCAGGTTCCTGCGCACGATCATGCCGCCGCAGCGCCGGTCCGTGTAACGTAGGCACATGAGTACTTACCACCTGCAGTCCGTGTTCCGTCCGCAGTCGGTCGCGGTGATCGGCGGCAGCCCGCGTGAGCGCTCGGCGGGCCGCGCAGTCATGCGCAACCTGCGCGGCACCGGCTTCCCCGGCAAAGTGGCATGGATCAACCCGCGCCATGCCGAGATCGATGGCATCCGCACGGTGAAGCGGCTGAAGGACCTGGACTGGGTGCCGGAACTGGTGGTGATCACCGCACCGGCCGCCATCGTGCCGCAGGTGGTACGCACCGCTGCCGAACGTGGCGTGCAGGCCGCGATCATCCTCACCGCGCACCTGGGAGAAGGCCCGGGCTCGCCATGGGCACAGGTGGAGGCCGCCGCGCGCGCGCATGGCCTGCGCATCCTCGGCCCGCACTGCCTAGGCGTGATCGCGCCACATGCACGGCTCAATGCCAGCATCGCCGCGCATTTCCCACAGGCTGGCGACCTCGCGCTGATTTCCGAATCCTCGGCGATTGCCGCCGCCCTGGTGGAATGGGGCGTGGCGCGCTCGGTAGGGTTCTCCGCCGTGGTTTCGCTGGGCGACACCATGGACGTGGACTTCGGCGATCTGCTGGATTACTTCGCCACCGACTACCGTACCCGCGCCATCCTGCTCTATGTCGAGCAGATCAAGGACGCGCGCAAGTTCATGTCGGCCGCGCGCGCCGCTGCGCGTGCCAAACCCGTGGTGGTGGTGAAGTCCGGG
This sequence comes from Stenotrophomonas sp. 05L44_2, assembly GCF_056665995.1. Classification (NCBI taxonomy): domain Bacteria; kingdom Pseudomonadati; phylum Pseudomonadota; class Gammaproteobacteria; order Lysobacterales; family Lysobacteraceae; genus Stenotrophomonas; species Stenotrophomonas sp. 05L44_2. The sequence continues at coordinate 3,464 of NZ_JBFTNR010000254.1, read as the reverse complement.
CGCGCCGAACGGGTACAGCCGGGCAGCGCCGATACCCACGTGCAGGCACTGGCGCGCGCCGATGATGTGTACGGCGCGGCATTCAACCGTGCCGGCCTGCTGCGGGTGAGCGCGCTGGACGAACTGTTCACCGCGGCCGAGTCGCTGGGCCGGCTTGGCACCTTCCCCGGTCGTCGCCTGGCCATCCTCAGCAACGGCGGTGGCGTCGGCCACCTGGCGGTGGACCAGCTGATCGCCCTGCAGGGCACGCTGGCGCAACTGTCCGACAGCAYCGTGCAGAAGCTGGATGCGGTACTGCCGCAGGGCTGGACGCGCAGCAACCCGGTCGACATCGTGGTCGACGCCGATGGTGATCGCTATGCCACTGCCATCGAAGCGTTGCTGGCCGACAGCGAGAACGATGCGGTGCTGGTGGTCAACGTGCCTACCGCGTTCACCTCGTCGGCCGATGCGGCGCAGGCGCTGACCCGTACGCTCGGCCTGCGCCCGCGCCACCACCGCGACAAGCCGGTATTCGCGGTGTGGCTGGGCAACGACGACCAGGCCACTGCCACCCTCAATGCCGCACGCGTGCCGACCTATCCCACCGAAGCGGAGGCCGTGCGCGGCTTCCAGCATCTGGTGCGTTACCGGGAGGCACAGAGTGCGTTGATGGAAACGCCGCCGAGCCTGCCGCAGGATTTCAGCGTGGATACCGCGCGTGCGCGCGCGCTGGTCGAAGCCGCGCTGGCCAATGGCCAGGGCTGGCTGGACCCGTTGGCCACCCATGAACTGCTGAAGGCCTACGGCATCCCCTCTGCACCGGTGATGCACGCGCGCGATGCGCACGAGGCGATGGACCTGGCGCAACCCTTGCTGGAGCGTGGCGCGACCGTCGCGCTGAAGATCCTGTCGCCCGATATTCCGCACAAATCCGAAGTGGATGGCGTGCGCCTGAATCTGGCGACCCTGCCGGCGGTGCAGAGCGCGGCGAAGGCCATCCTTGCTCGTGCACGCCAGCTACGGCCGGACGCGCGCATCGACGGCCTGCTGGTGCAACCGACCATCGTCCGCCCGAAGGCGCGCGAGATCATCGTCGGCATCGCCGACGACGCCACGTTTGGACCGGTGATCGTGGTCGGGCGCGGTGGCACGGCGGTGGAAGTGATCAACGACAAGGCGCTGGCGCTGCCGCCGCTGGACCTGCGCCTGGCCCACGAGCTGATCGGCCAGACCCGGGCCTCGCGCATCCTCAAGGCCTATGGCGATGTGCCCGCCGCCGATGAGCGTGCACTGGCACTGGCGCTGGTCAAACTGGCGCAGCTGGCGGCGGACATTCCCGAAGTGCGCACGCTGGACATCAATCCCCTGCTGGTGGACAGCAAGGGCATCCTCGCACTGGACGCGCGCGTTGCGGTTGCGCCGTCGCGCATCCTGCACAAGGGCCGTGGCCATCCACGCTTCGCCGTGTTCCCGTATCCGAAGGAATGGGAGCGCACCATCGAGCTGTCCGATGGCGGTCGCGCGTTCGTGCGCCCGGTGCGGCCGGAAGATGACGCGCTGTTCCGTGCGTTCTTCGCGCGTGTCAGCGACGAGGATCTGCGTCTGCGTTTCTTCCAGTCGGTGAAGCATTTCAGCCACGAGTTCATCGCCCGCCTGACCCAGCTGGACTACGCCCGCTCGATCGCATTGGTGGCGCTCGAACCGCGCAGCGGCGAAATGCTCGGCGCGGTGCGACTGCATGCCGATGCGGATTACCACCGTGGCGAGTACGGCATCCTGATCCGTTCGGATCTGAAGGGACACGGCATCGGCTGGCGCCTGATGGCGATCATGATCGAGTACGCCAAGTGGCTGGGCCTGGATGTGGTGGAAGGCCAGGTGCTGCGCGAGAACAGCACCATGCTGGCGATGTGCCAGAGCCTGGGCTTCAAGACCCGGCTGGACCCGGACGACCCGACGGTGATGATGGTGACGTTGCCGGTGCAGCAGGTGGAAGTGCCCGACGTCCCGCCGGTGGCGTGACCGTGACGGTAGCGCCGGGCCATGCCCGGCGGAACATCGGATTCAACGCAGCGGCTCGACCACCACCGCCGTGCCATAGCACAGCACTTCGGTCAGGCCGGTCATCACATCGGTGGCGTCGTAGCGCATGCCGATGACCGCGTTGGCACCCAGCTGCCGCGCATGCTTGACCATGTCGCGATAGGTTTCCTCGCGCGCCTGCTCGCACAGCTCGGTGTAGATGGTGATGTTGCCGCCGAAGATCGTCTGGATGCCGCCCAGGAAATTGCCCACGATCGAGCGCGAGCGCACGGTGATGCCGCGTACCACGCCCARGTTGCGCGCGATGCGGTAGCCGGGCAGCTCGAAGGCGGTGGTCACCATCGAATCCTCGAAGCGCGCTGCTGACGTGGTCGGGGTACCGCTGTTGTAGGGGTCGGCCATGGGTGTCTGGTCGTGTTGTGGGTTTGAAGACGCCACAATACCCGCATGACCGACCGCATTCCCCTGCTGCTGCTCCCCGGCTTGCTCAACGACGCCGAACTCTGGCGCGCGCAGCTGGCCGACCTGGCCGATATCGCCGACTGCACCGTGGGCGACCAGACCCACGGCGAGACCCTGCAGGCCGTTGCCGAGGAGGTACTGGCGCAGGCGCCGGAGCGGTTTGCGCTGGCCGGTTTCTCACTGGGCGGCTTCGTCGCCCAGCAGATCCTGCGCACCGCGCCGGAGCGTGTGCTGCAGCTGGCCCTGATCGACACCTCGATCCATGCCGACTCCCCGGAACGTGCCGAACAGCGCCGCAGCCAGCGCGCCAGCGTGCGCCTGCCCGGTAAATTCCACGGCTTTGGTGACGCGCTGATGCGCAGCTATATCGACGCCTCGCGGCTGGACGACTACGTGCTGGTGCAGCGCGTGCGTGACATGACCGCRCGGCTGGGYGCGGAGGTGTTCCTGCGCCAGAGCGCGCTGGAGCGSRGTGATGGCCACGAYGTGCTGGCCGGCTACCGCGATCCGCTGCTGATCGTSTGTGGTGCSAACGACCGCATCACGCCGTTGGCGGTGAGCGAGGAGATGCACGCGCTGGTGCCGCATTCGCAGCTGGTGGTGGTGCCCGATTGCGGGCACCTGGCACCGATGGAGAAGCCGGACGAGGTGAGTGCGGCAATGCGCGGATGGTTGTTGCAGTACTGATGGATCCGCCGGGCCATGCCCGGCGGCCGTTCTTCAATCCCAGGCCGGTGCGATGCCTTCCGGATTGGCCAGGCGGTGGCCACGGTCCAGCTTGGCGATCTGCGCCATGTCGTCTTCGGTCAGGCGGATCGCGGCGGCTTCCAGGTTGCTGGCCAGGTTCTCGCGCTTGGTCGAYGACGGWATGRCCGCGTAATCCTGCTGCAGCGCCCATGCCAGYGCGATCTGCGCCGGGCTGGCCTGATGRCGGCCGGCGATGGCCTGGATCACCGGGTCCTTGATCACCTCGCCAT
>NZ_JBFTNR010000253.1:0-5144 GCF_056665995.1 Stenotrophomonas sp. 05L44_2 | reverse complement strand
CTGCTGATTCTGCTGATTCTGCTGATTCTGCTGATTCTGCTGATTCTGCTGATTCTGCTGATTCTGCTGATTCTGCTGRCCTTGYTGGCCTTGCTGGCCCTGCTGCTGATTCTGCTGACCTTGCTGACCTTGTTGGCCTTGTTGGCCTTGCTGGCCCTGCTGGTTCTGCTGCTGTCCCTGCTGCGGCTTCTGCTGCCCCTTACCCTGCCCCTGGCTGTTGTTCGACGACGACTTGCGCTTGCGCGCGGCGTCGACCACCGCACGGTTGGCGACGGCGTCGGCCATCTGCGGGTGGCGCGCCAAGGCCTTGTCGTAGGCGGCGATGGCACCGTCGTAGTCGCCCTGGCGGGCAAGCACGTTGCCGAGGTTGTACCAGCCCGCATCGCTGTCGATGCCTTCGAACTGCTTGCGGGCAGTGGCGAAATCACCTTGACGGTACGCCTGCACACCCTCGGCCAGGCGTGCATGCTCACGCTGGTCGGCTCGTTCCCACATCGTGCCCGCTGTCGGCGCAGCCATGGGCGCGCGCGGCTGTGCCTGCAACTGCCCGCTCAAGGGCAGAAGACCCACGGCCAGCACCGCCGCCAGCACCGCGCGGCGACGGAACGCCAGCAGTGCCAGCAGCATCACCGGCGGCAACAACCAATAGCCTTCGTCCTGCCRCTGCCGGGCCTGCCCGGGCCGCTGCAACGCACCGCCGTCGCTGGCATCAAGTACGTCCAATGCCTTCAGGTCGCGATCATCGCTGGCGATGCGCTGGTAACGCCCGCCACCTGCGGTGGCGACGGCGCGCAGGCTGGTTTCATCCAGCGCGGCCTGTGCGATCTGGCCTTGACCATCGCGATAAGCGGCGCCGGATGGTGTGCCCAGGCCCAGCACCGACACCTGCAGGCCGAGGCCACGCGCCTGCGCTGCGGCAAGCGCCGCTTCGCTGTCAGCCTGGTCGCTGACCAGGAGGATCTGGCCGCGCAGGGCACCGGTCTGCCGCAGCAACCTGACCGCCCAGTCGATGCCACGGTCGGCGCGCTGTCCATCACGCGGCATCACCTCCGGCGACAGCGCGTCCAGGTACAGCGCCACGTTGGCAGCGTCGTCGGTCAACGGCGCCACGGTATAGGCATCTTCGGCATACACCACCAGACCCACCTGTCCGCCTTGACGGGCGCGCAGCAGAGCACCGATCTTTGCCCGCGCCTGCAGCAGGCGCGAGGGTGGCAGGTCGGTCGCGGTGATACGGCTGGAGAGATCCAGCACCACCACCAACGGCGCACTGGCCTGATAGATCGGCTGCGCCTGCTGCCTCCAGCTGGGGCCAGCCATCGCCAGTGCCGCCAGGGTCCAGCCCAGCAGCAATGCCCATGGCAGGCGCGTGCGTCGCTTGCCCTCGCCCGCCAGGAGCTGCGACAGCAGATGGGCGTCGACCGCCTGCCGCCACGCGTCGCTGCGCCGTTGCCGGTAGATGGCCACCGCGACGATCAACGGCAGTGCCGCCAGCATCCACAACCAATCCGGGCGCAGGAAATGCAGCGCGCTCCAATCGAACGTGCTCCACTCGAACGCGCTCCAGTCGGGCATCTTCAGGAAAGTGGCGTTCATCGGCGACGTTCCGGCCAGGCCCACGCCAATGCGCCCAGCAGCAAGGCGACGGCCAGTGGCCATGCATAGCGCTCGTTGCGCGGACGCAGTGCCGGTCCCTTCGCTGCGATTGGCTCCAGCCTGTCCAGTTCGGCATAGATGCCAGCCAGCTGGTCGGTGTCACGCGCACGGAAGAAGCGGCCGCCGGTCATCTCGGCGATCCTGCGCAGCGTTGCCTCATCCACCGGATCGCGGTCGGCGGCCACGGGAATGCCGAAGAACCGCGCACTACCGTCGCTGCCAAACGCCACGGTGTGCACGCGCACCCCTTCGGCACGTGCCAGCTCGGCTGCGCGCAGGGGTTCCAGCACACCGGCGTTGCTGACGCCGTCGGTCAGCAGGATCAGTACACGCTGCCCTTCGGGCTGATTGCGCAGGCGTTTGACCGCCAGCGCGATGGCGTCACCAATGGCCGTCTCGCGCCCGGCAAGGCCAACCACGCTGTCGCGCAGTTGATCGCGCACGCTGGACAGATCCGCAGTCAACGGTGTAAGTGTGTAGGCACGATCACCGAACACCAGCAGGCCGACGCGATCGCCGGCACGACGGTCCAGGAAATCGGCCAGCACCGCCTTGGCTGCGGTCAAGCGCTCCACCGCCTGCGCACCGAGCACCATGTCCGGCTCGCTCATGCTGCCGGACACGTCCATCGCCAGCATCATCTGCCGGCCCTCCTGCGGCGGGGTGATCGCCTCACCCAGTTGCTGTGGTCGCGCCATCGCCAGGCACAGCGCCAGCCAGCCCAGCCACAGCAAGCCGCTGCGCAGCCAGGAAACGCCGACACGACCGCCGCCAGCCAGTGCTTCCAGTTCGGCAGCGGCGTAGGGCACGCGCAACGCAGCGCCCGGATCGGCCCGCCGCTTCCATGCCAGCATCAGGATCGGCAACGGCAGTGCCAGCAGTGCCAGCGGCCAGGCCAGCTGCAGATCCGGCCACGGCCAGTAAGCTGCAAGCGCGCTCATCGGCGGCGCTCCTGCAGCAACGCCAGGTAGCGTGCCCGCGCCCACGCGCGCACGTCGGCCACGGCAGCGGCATCCACGCTTGGACGATACGCCCCCTCGGCCAGCAGGTTGCGCTGCGCGAGCGACAGGGTGTCCTTGGGATCGACGTACTGCCACCACGCGTCATCGCGCAGGGCTTCGCTACCGGGGCGTGCCTGACGCGCCGCACGCCGCAGCAGGCTGGCGATGGCTGCCAGTTCCGACGGCGCGCCGTTCACTGCCGCAATCTCCCTATCGAACACGCGCATCCACTGCTGGCGGCGGCGACGACGACGCCATGCCACCGCAGCAACGATGGCCAGCAACAGCAGAACCAATGCGATCAGCATCAGCCAGCCAGGTGCGGGGGGCCACCACGCTGGCGAGGGCGGCAACTGCACGTCGCGCAGTGGCAGGGAGGCACTCATGCCGGCACCTCCGTCGGTGCCGGCGCCAGCCAGGCATCGCTTGCCGCATCGGTGGACAGCACCTGCACATCGACGCGACGCGCGGCAAGCTGGCTGCGCAGCTGCTGCAGGGGTTCAACGAAATGCGCCTGCCAGTGCGCCTGCACGTCGCTGCGGCGCAGGTCCAGGCCGATGCGCTTCTGCGCGGCGAGAAACTGCAGGGGCGCCGTTGGCGGCTGCAACTCAAGCGGATCGACCAGCAGCAGCAGACTCAGGTCATGGTGCTGGGCCAACGCGCTCCAGCGCGCCGGCGGAATCCGGATCGCCTGCTGCGGATCGGCCAGTACCAGCATCCGGGCGCCGGGGCGCAGCACCCGACCGGCATGGTCCAGCGCGCGTTCCAGGCCAAGGTCATCGGCAGGTGGCTGCGCGTACCAGCGCGTGAGTGCATCGAGTACGCGCAGTACGCCGCGGGCACCGCCGGCCGGCGCGATCGGCGCCTCGCGATCACTACCGCGCAATGCACCGATGCGGTCGCCGCGGCGCTGTGCGGACCATGCCGCAACCGCGCCAGCGCGTGCTGCCTGCACCGACTTGAAGCGCACGCGGGTACCGAAGTACAGCGCAGGTGAAGTATCGGCAACGATCAGGGTGACCCGTTCGCGTTCTGCCTGGAACAATTTGGTGTGCGTGCGCCCGGTGCGCGCGGTGACGCGCCAGTCGATGTGGCGCGCGTCGTCGCCCGCCACGTATTCGCGCGATTCTGCATATTCCATGCCGCGTCCGCGCAGCGGCGAAGGCGCTTGCCCGGCGCTGCCCGCGCGCCCACGACGAGGCGGCGGCGGACGCTGTGCCAGGCGGCGCAATGCCACCAGCTCGGCCAGTTGCGGTCGCAGGCCATCGCCTTCGCTGGTAACCGGAGCAGGTCCGTTGGTCGTGCCGGTCATGCGCGCGCTCAGGGCGCCGGTACCCGGGCCAGCAGTTCCTGCACCAGGCGCTCACCATCCCAGCCTTCGGCGATGGCTTCATAGCTGGGCAGTACCCGGTGGCGCAGCACATCGGCCGCCACGGCACGCACGTCGTCGGGAGTGACGAAATCACGCCCGGCCAACCACGCCCGCGCCCGTGCGCACCGCTCCAGTGCGATGGAGCCACGCGGGCTGGCGCCCCACGCGATGCGGCGCGCCAACGAGGCGTCGTAGCGCGAGGGATCACGCGATGCCAGTACCAGCTCGATCAGATAGCGCTCCAGCGCGGGGGCCATGTGGAGCTCCAGCACCTCGCGGCGCGCATCGAAGACATCCTGCATCGGCAGTTTTTCCGGCGTCGCTGCGGCCTCGCCAAGCGCGCCGCGGGCGCGCTCGCGGGCCAGCCGCAGAATCTCCGACTCGGCCGCCTGGTCCGGATAACCAATGCGTACGTGCATCAGGAAACGATCCAGCTGCGCTTCCGGCAGCGGGAAGGTGCCTTCCTGCTCGATCGGATTCTGCGTGGCCATCACCAGGAACAGCGACGGCAGCGCATAGGTGTGGCGACCGACGGTGACCTGGCGCTCGCCCATCGCTTCCAGCAGCGCGGACTGCACTTTGGCCGGCGCACGGTTGATTTCATCGGCCAGCAGGATCGGGTGGAAGATCGGCCCCGGCACGAATTCGAAACGGCCTTCCTGTGGGCGCCAGATCTCGGTACCGGTCAGGTCCGAAGGCAGCAGGTCCGGGGTGAACTGCACACGCGCGAAGTCTGCTTCCAGCCGCGCCGCCAAGGCCCGGATGGCCGTGGTCTTGGCCAGGCCCGGGGCACCTTCCACCAGCAGGTGGCCATCGGCCAGCAAGGCAATGAGCAGGCGTTCGACCAGCGCCGCCTGGCCGACGATCTCGGCCGACAGTGCATCGCGCAGATCGCTGAAGGCCGCATGCAGGCGCGAGGTGACGGGGGCAGGCGGCGGAGAAATGGATTCGGGCATCGGCGGAGGCAGGTTCATGGGGGCCTTTGACCGGCGCGGGATGGCTCGGGTTCCCCACATCATCGCAGGCCGTCCGGCTGCTGGCATCAAGAACGGCTGAACAGCCTCCACGCATGACCGATCAACCGGGCCTCCCGCGCAAACGACGCGGGGCCGCAC
>NZ_JBFTNR010000252.1:0-5147 GCF_056665995.1 Stenotrophomonas sp. 05L44_2 | reverse complement strand
GGCCAACGTACTGCGATCAGGAACGACGCCCCTGACATGACAAAACCCCGCGATGGGGCCTGTCGAAACATGGAGCGGGAAACGAGACTCGAACTCGCGACCTCAACCTTGGCAAGGTTGCGCTCTACCAACTGAGCTATTCCCGCAGATTCTCCGACCTGCGTCGAAGGAGCGCTATTGTGTCCAAATTCCTTCACGCCGTCAACAGTCCGCAGCACCGATGAACCCGCCCACGAGACCTCGTTTCGCCCGCCTGTGCTGGAGCCTTGTCGCCCTGGCCTGGCTTGCGGTGATTGCTGCACTGATCAATGCAGGCTTCACCCCGGACTATTGGATGCTGCGCCACTTCGAAGGCGCAACCCTGCCCTACCCCACCGGCGCGGTCATCCAGTTCGCTGTACTGGCCGGAGCGGAACTGTTGGTCACCGTGCTGATCGTGCGTCCCTGGAAACCAGGGCGCGTGTGGTTGCGGCTGCTGATCGCCCTGGTGCTGCTGCTGGCCTGGTCGTTCCCGTGGCTGGCCGCCGCCCTGCACCAGGCGCCGGTGCAGGGAATGCACCTGCTGTGGCTGCTGCTTCTGGATGTGGGATTGCTGCTGGCGCTGTGCGTGGTGACGCTGGCCAGTGCGTGGCGGGCGTTGGCCGGGAAACAGACCCGACGCGCACGCCCCTAGCGAAGCACGCCCCTACCTGTGGAACTCCACCCGCACATGTTGGCCGACGCGCGCCTTGGCGGCGCTCTCGAATTCCAGCACGCACTCCACCACCTTGGCCACGCCGCGCCCTGCGTCTTCGGGCAATCGTGCCTGCGCGAACACCGGGCTGATGCGGACCACACGTGCCACCGGCAGTGGCTTGCCCTCTGCGCCATCGCTATCGATCACCACCGTCGCACGCATGCCAACCTGCACGGCATCGGCGTAGGCCGCACTCAGCTCGGCACGCACCTGCAACGGTCGCGCCGGCAACAGTGACATCGCCGGCTTGCCGGCCTGCACGAACGCACCCACGCCCGGCACCTGGCCGACCACGATGCCGGCGTCCGGTGCGGTCAGCAACATCTGTCGCAGCTTGAGCCTGGCGTGCTCCAGCTTGTGCTGGGCCATGTCGACCTGCGCTCCGGCCACATCCACATCGGCGCGGACGCCGGCCAGCTGCTGCCTGGCTGCGTCGGCCTGCTGGCTGGACGACACGCCTTCACTGGCGCCGGTGGCCAGGCGGGTGGCGTTGCGCTCCAGTTCGCGCAGCTGCGCCTGACTGCCCTTCAGCCGGTCGGTGGCCAGCGCGAGATCGGCATTGGCCATGCCCACCTCCTGTTCAAGCAGTGCGCCATCCAGGGTGAGCAGGACATCGCCCTTGCGCACCACCGCCCCTTCCTTCACCGGCGCGGCGCTGACCGAACCATCCATCGCTGGTACCAGTGCAATCAGCCCGCCTTCCACATCGATGATGCCGCGGGCGACGGCGACGTTGTCCGCGCTGGCGGACGTGGCAGCGGTCGGCTGCGCGGGTACGGGTGCATCCTTGCTGCAGGCACCCAGCAGCAATGTCGCGCCCAAGGAGAAGCTGAGGGAGAACAATCGCGGCATTCTGGTCATGGGCTGTGCTCTACGGTTTCGTTCTGGCGGCGGTCATCGCGGACCGTGCCGTCTTCCATGGCGATCACCCGATCCGCATGGCGGATCAGGCGTGGATCGTGGCTTACACACAACACCGTGGCCTGATGCGCTCGTGCATAGCGGTGCAGGATGTCGATCACGCGCTGGCCGTTCTCGGCGTCCAGTGCGCTGGTGGGCTCATCGGCGAAGATCAGCGTGGGTGACTTGGCGAACGCACGGGCGACGGCTACGCGCTGCTTCTCGCCGCCGGACAGCTGTGCCGGGCGCATGTGGCTGCGGTGCGAGAGGCCGACTTCGTCCAGCGCCTGCCGAGCCAACGGCTCGCTGTCGCGGTTGCGCATGCCGCGATAGCCCAATGGCAGCTGCACCTGCTCCAGCGCCGTCAGCGCCGGGAACAGGTTGAAGCCCTGGAACACGAAACCGACGTGGTGCAGACGGAAGCGCTCCACCTCGCTGCGGGTCATGTGGCTGACGTCCTGGCCAAGCGCATGCACGCGACCGCCATCAGGCGTTGAGAGCCCGGACATGAGCGACAGCAGCGTGCTCTTGCCGCAGCCGGAGGGGCCCGATACCAGGGTCAATTCGCCGGGATAGATGTCCAACGACAGGCCACGCAGCACGGGCACATGCACATCGCCGGACACGAAGCCCTTTTCGAGTGCGTCGGCACGCAGGGTCGGGATCGCGATGGGAGCATTCGTCATCGGTGGCCCCTCAACGCAACAGCAGCGATGGATCGGAACGGACGACGCTGCGCACCGCCATGATGCTCGACAGCATGGCCATCACCGCGACCAGCGCCACGCAGCCAAGAACCACCATCGGCGTGAGCTGTACCGGTACGCGCTGGGTCTGCGCGGCCATCAGCACCACCGCGCTGAAGGCTGCGGCCAGCAGCATGCCGACACCACCGATCAGCACGGCCTGTTCGAACACCACACGAGCCAGGGCGTAGCGGCCTGCGCCGAGCGCATTGAGGGTGGCGTACTCGCGTACCGACCCGGCCACCACTGCGGCAAATGACTGGTTGGTGATCACCGCGCCGACGAAGCAGACAATGACCGCCATGAACAGCACTGCGATGCCGGCGCCGGTATCGAACAGCCAGTATTGCTGCGAACGACTGGCGAACTCCGGCGCTGTCCAGAACTCGACGGGCGTGGCGCGGCCCGTCGATGCACTGAGGCGATCGCGCACGCGCGCGGCCAGCTCCGGTGAGCGCGTGCCCGCCACGAAATAGGTGCTGCCTTCATGCGGATCGGTTCCGGCGATGGCACGCGCGGTATCCAAAGACGCCAGCACGTTGACGCCGCCAAGGCCACGCAGGCCGGGTTGCGCTGCAACCACACGCACGGCCTTGCCATTGATCCACGCGCGGTTGCGGTGCAGATCGACGCCCAGCGTATCCAGGTCCGCGCTGTCGACGATCACCGCACCGGGTTCGCGCAACCGGGCACGCAGATCGGGCGACAGGATGCGCGAGAACATCATCGCGTCGCCTGCCGTGGAGATGCCGGACAGATAGACCGACACGTTGCCGGCACCCTGTGCGCTGGAGCGCCACTCGCCATCGACCCACTCGTAGGGTTCGACGCGGGTGACATCCGGGTCCATCCGCAGGCGATTCTCTACATCCGCACTGATCGCATGACCGTAGTTCACGCTCTGCGTGCCGGCAAAGCCCGCCCAGACATCGGCGCTGGACGCCTTCACGTAGATCGCGGCGGTGCCGAAGATGCCCAGCACCAGTGCCGCCTGCACGATCAGCAGCACGCCGGCGAAACACATGGCCAGCACTACCGGCAGGAAACGGCGCCACTCGTAAACCAGGGTCTTGCGGGCAAGCGCGATCATTGCGCGTCGCCTTCAGGCTCGGCTGGCAAGGGAGCACCGCCCACTGCGCGATAGAGCGATGCGAATGCAAGTACGCGAGCACCCTGCGCGCCGATCAGGTCGGCCTGCGCGGACAGCGCGGCACGCTGGGTTTCCAACCCGTCGAACTCACTGGAAAGACCAAGCTGCACCTGCCGGGCCTGTCGTGCGACCTGCTGCCGGGCTGCTTCGTCGGCCACCTGCAGCGACTGGATGCTGCTGTCCTGGCGGGCCAGGCTGCCCAGTGCACCCTCCACTTCCGCCACGCCCTGCAGCACTGCCTTGCGATACCCCAGCAGGGCTGCATCCAGCTGCTTGTCGTCGGATTGATAGCGCGCGCGACGTTGGCCCCAATCCCACAGAGGGATATCGATGTAGGGACCAATCGATGGGCTGGAATCAGAGTTGGAGCGAGCGTTCTGGGTCAGGTTGTAGGCGTAAAGGATGGAACCGCCCAGGCTCAGTTTCGGGAACATCGACGCGCGTGCACTGCCCTTTTCGGCGGCAGCCTGCAGCACATCGGCCTCGGCCAGCAGGATCTGCGGGCGATGGCGCAGCAGGTCGGCCGGCACCTGCTGCAGGGTGAAGGCGCTCAACTGCGGTGGCGTGCGGTAGGCATTCCAGGCCGGATCCGGACCATCGCGACCCAGCAGCAGCGCCAACGCGCGCGAGGCGTTGCCCGCGTTCTCATTCGCCTGTGCAATGGCCGCGCGCGTGGCCGCCCGCCGCGCGCGCAGGCGATCCAGTTCACCGGGCTCGTCCAGATGCAGGCGCTGCCGAACCAGGCCCAGTTGCTCGCCACGTGCGTCAACGGCCTGCTGCCTGCCCAGCAGATCCACCTGCGCCTGCGCGACGGAAAGATCCAGGTAGCTGCGCACCACATCAGCGATGACCGCCACCTGTGCCGCATCGCGCAGTGCTTCGGCATTTCCGTTGGCCGCCTGCGCGCTCAGACGGGCACTCTCCGCTGCGCCAAACAGGCCAAGATCCCAGATCGCTTCAACGCCGGCGTGGAAGTACGTGTCGACCGCGGCGGCGTCCTGCACCTGCTTGGCACTGGCGGAGATTTCCGGACGGAAGCGCGCATCGGAGGTGCCCGACAGCAGGCGTACCGCCTGCAACCGCAGGGTGGCCTGGCGCAGGTCCAGATTGCCGGCGACGGCCTCGTCCACCAGCGCGTTCAAGCGCGCATCGGCCAGCACCTTCCACCACTGCCGCGCGTCGACCGCTACGCCCTGCCCTGCCGCGGTCTGACTCCAGACTGCTGGTACGCGATCAGGCAGATCGGGAACCGGCACCGACATGCAGCCCACCAGCATCATGCTGGTCAGCAGCGCCCCGGTACCCAGGACGATGCGTGGGACGACGGCATACCGGCGCGCGAACGCTGCCGGGAAAGTGATGCGACTGGCCACCCGCCCGCCTTCGTGGAGAGAGAAGCCGAGGAGGCTACGCCGCGATTGTGGAGTGGACATGGAGAATCGGTCGGAGGTGCGTTACAGCGCGTGTGCGGTGCATGCATTGCGAACCCTCGGCCTTTCCACAGCCTTTCATCGGCGCCGCCAAGCTGAACGCTGGACTGTCCGCGGGCGCTGCGGCACATTGTCCTGAACGCTTACACTGGCAGGCAATACGCTTGAAATCCGCCCTTCGCCCC
>NZ_JBFTNR010000251.1:0-5149 GCF_056665995.1 Stenotrophomonas sp. 05L44_2 | reverse complement strand
GTACAGCACCACATACAGGGCCAGCTGGCGGGCCAGCGTGCTGGGAATGGCCTGGCCGTGGCGGCCCTTCAGGCTGAGGATGCCGGGCGTGTAATCCATCGGCCCGGCCAGCATGCGGGTGAACACCAGGTTGACCTCATGCTCGGGCGGGTTCGGTGGCTGGCCCCAGGCGTTGTATTCCATGCCACGTGCGCCTTCGCGGGAAATCCAGTTCGGGTAGGTGCGGCGCAGGCCGGTGTCCTTGATCGGCTCGTGCGGGTTCACCGACAGGTGCCGACGGGCGGCTTCCTGCACCACCTTCAGGTGATGGCGGGCCATGAACTGCCCGTCGTGCCACTCGCGCCACAGCGGGCCGCCGGCCGGATTGCGGCGATCAACCTGGCCGTCGTCGCAGACGTAGCCGGTCTTGAACTGGTCCACGCCCAGCCGCGCATACAGATCCAGCGCAGCACCCAGCTGGTCTTCGTAGTGTTCGATCGCACAGCCGGTTTCATGATGGCCGATCAGGTGCACGCCCTTCTTCAGCCCGTACGCCGACAATGATTCGATGTCGAAATCCGGCGTGGCGCGGGTGAAGTCGAAGTCGTAACCGTTGCCGACCCAGTTGCCGTCCCAGCCAGGATTCCAGCCTTCCACCAGCACACCACGGAAGCCGTGCGCGGCGGCGAAATCGATCACTTTCCGCGTCTTTGCGGTGGTGGCCGCATGCTTCGGTCCGGTGGCCCAGCTCTCTTCATCCAGGTGCATCGACCACCACACGCCCAGATACTTGGCCGGTTTCACCCAGCTCACATCGCCCAGCGCATTGGGCTCGTTGAGGTTGAGGATCAGGTCGGACTCGACCAGGCCGCCGGCACGGTCGGCGATCTGCAGGGTGCGCCATGGCGTGGCGAAGGGCAGGGCGCGGCGCACCTTCCAGCCTTCGGCCGAAGGCGAAAGCTGGGCGCGCAGGCGCTGGCCCTCGGTGCGGCGCAGCCACATGCCCGCGTAGTCGACCAGTGCCGCCTCATGGATGGCCACGTGCAGGCCGTCGTGGCTGCGCAGGGTCATCGGCGTGTGCACCAGCGGCACTTCGCGCAGCGGGGTGCGCTGGTACAGGTATTCGTAATGGATCGGCTCGCCCGCGGGTATCCACCATGCGGTGGACTCCGGCGCGATGGCGAACTCGGTCAGCTCGTCATCGATGATCGCTTCGCGCAGGTTCGGTTGCTCGGGGAACACATAGCGGAAGCCCAGGCCGTCGTCGTAGGCGCGGAACACCAGGTCCAGCCGGCGCTTGCTGCCGGTGCCTTCGGCCAGGTGCACGGTCAGTTCGTTGAAGTGGTTGCGGGTGAGCCGGCGCTCGCCCCAGGGCTGTTCCCAGCTGTCATCGACACTGCGCCGTTCCTGCGCCAGCAGGCTGAAGTCGCGGTCGAGGCGACCATCGCGCAGTTCAAAACCCAGCTTCGAATCGGCCACCACGGTCTGGCCGAGGCGCTCGACGCGGTAGCGCGCGGTACCGCCGTCCAGCACCAGGCTGACCTTCAGCACCTTGTCCGGTGATTCTACGCTGGCGATCTGCGGTGCCGCCGCCTGTGCCAGCGCGGCCCATCCCAGCAGGGCCAGGCCGAAAGCGTGCGCGAACACTGCGCGTACCATTGTGGGTGACGTCGGCATTTCCCCTCCCAAGGCGCCGTTGACAGACCCGGACCATAAGCCAGGCCGACAGGCCTGCCGGTACTGCACGCCATGAATACGTATGCAGCTGGACGCAGTCGACAGCCCCGCGTCTACCATGGGGCCAGGGCACCTTGAGGGAGGTGCCGCGCCCGCACGCCGGCAACGGCAGTGCGGACCCACAACGGTGCAGAGAGGGAGGGAGGTCGACGGGCGCAAGCCGGTCTGCCGCTTCGATGCTGAAGATCATTTGCCTGACCGCTGCCCTGGGGGCAGCGCTGGGGACGACCGCGCACGCGGCCGACCTGACATTCGACGGCCGCCAGGCGCGCGCCGAATCCGCTGCCAAGGGCAGCTTCGTGCTGCATGCGCCGAAGGGTGAGGTGCGCATCGCCGCCGCGCCCATGCGCAGCCAGACCGGCAGCGTGATGTTCGATGCGCTGTTCGCGCTGGCCCAGCAGGAAATGGACCAGGACCGGGTGGATGCCATCCGCGATCCGGCCTTCGACGAAGGCCGTCCGGTACCGTGCGAGTGCTTCCAGACCGGCGCGCGCTGGCCGTATGTGTGGACGCGTGACGTCAGCTTTGCAGCCGATCTGGCGCTGGCGAAGCTGGACCCGAAGCGCACCCGTCAGTCGCTGCAGTTCAAGTTGTCGGCTGCGCGCGACGGGCATACGCCCGGCCTGTTCGTGGCCCAGGACACCGGCTCCGGTGGCAGCTGGCCGATCAGCAGCGACCGCGTGGTGTGGTTCCTCGCCGCACGCCACCTGCTGGATGATCCTGCGTTTGCCGAGCAGGTCTGGCAGGCCCTGCAGGGCACATTGGCGCAGGACCGGGCGATGGTGTTCGACGCGCAGATGGGCCTGTATCGCGGCGAGACCTCGTTCCTTGACTGGCGCGAGCAGACCTATCCGGACTGGACGCGCGAGGACGTGCGCTTCATCGGTGATTCCTACGCGCTGTCCACCAACGTGCTGCATTACCAGGCGCTGCGCCTGGCGCAGCAGATGGCCGCGCAGCTTGGCGACGAGCGCAGCGAGCAGTACAGGGCCTGGGCCGATGCACTGGCGGTGCAGATCGACGCGCGCTTCTGGCGCGAAGACATGGGCCAGTACATGAGCTACATCGGCGAGGCGGCGCACCCGGTGCCGTACGCCAAGATCGATCTGCTCGGCCTGTCGCTGGGCATCCTCGCCGACGTGCTGCCTGCTGAGCGTGCGCGGCGGGCGCTGGCGGGCTATCCGATGGGTGCTGCCGGCAGCCCGGTGGTGTGGCCGCAGGAAGCGCAGCAGCCGATCTACCACAACCGTGCGATCTGGCCGTTCGTCAGTGCGTACTCGCTGCGCGCGGCGCGCGAGGTGGACGATGCGCCGCGCATTGCTGCCGAGATCCGCTCGCTGATGCAAGGGGCGGCGCTGGCAGGTTCCAACATGGAGAACTACGAGCTGGTCAGCCAGGCCGTGCACGTGGACGAAGGCGCGTTGAGCGGGCCGGTGGTCAACTCCGAGCGCCAGCTGTGGTCGGTGGCCGGCTATCTGTCGATGGTCACCGAAGGCGTGTTCGGCGTGCAGGACGACGGTCGCGTGCAGCCCAAGCTGCCGGCCGAGCTGGTGCCGGAGCTGTTCGGAAAGCAGAAGCGGATCAGTCTGGAGGCGGGCGGCAAGCGCTATGTGCTGGAGCGCCCGAAGCAGGTGGGCGCTGGCTTGTTGATCGCGGGAAAAACGCGTACGCGCGGCACCACGACCACCGTGCAGCTGGTCGCTGCGCCGGCAGCCGTGAGCCGTGATGTGCCGCGTGCCGATGCCAATGCGCGAGCACCGGCCACGCCGCTGGCACCGCAGGCAAAGCGCAGTGGCAAGGGCTGGTCGGTCGCGGTGGCTGCCGGCCAGGTCCTCTGGCAGGACGGTGTCGCGGCCACGGCCAGCAAGGGCCAGGTGCGCGTCGGCGATGATGGCCTGCAGCACTGCCTGAGCCTGACCCGGCGCGAAGGTGCGCTGGAATCCCTGCACAGCCCGATGGTCTGCGTCGGCCCGCAGCAGGTGCTGCGGGGCAGCCGGCAATGGCAGTTCAATGCAGCCAGCGCGGGCCACGTGCGCCTGCGCCTGCAGTACAGCAACCCGAACGGCCCGATCAACACCGGTGTGACCGCGGCGGTGAAGCAGCTGGCCGTGCAGTGCAAGGGCCAGCCTCCGCAGCGGCACACGGTAACGCTGCCGCACAGCGTGGCGGCGCAGGACTCGACCGCGGCAACCTTCGCGGTACCCAAAGGCCGCTGCACGGTGACGCTGGAAGAGGGCTTCAACATGAGCGCGCTGCAGCACTTCGCGCACTACACCGGCGGCAAGGGCGGGCGTGATGGCGTGCTGAACCAGGCCCAGGTCCAGGCGCTGAAGATTGCGCCGGTGGCGGCAGCAGAGGACGCACGATGAGCCGTCCTGCAAAGCCGCAGTTGTCGTTCTGGCAGATCTGGAACATGTGCTTTGGCTTCCTTGGCATCCAGTTCGGCTTTGCCCTGCAGAACGCCAACGCCAGCCGCATCTTCGAAACACTGGGTGCGGACATGGACGCGGTGCCCGGACTGTGGATCGCCGCACCGCTGACCGGCCTGCTGGTGCAGCCGGTGATCGGCTACCTGTCCGACCGCAYGTGGACACGCTGGGGACGGCGCCGCCCGTTCTTCATGATCGGCGCGGTGCTGACCACGCTGGCCCTGCTGGTGATGCCGAACTCGCCGACGCTGTGGATCGCGGCTGGCACGCTGTGGGTGCTGGACGCCTCGATCAACGTGTCGATGGAGCCGTTCCGCGCTTTCGTTGGCGACCAGCTGGCACCGCGGCAGCGCCCGGCGGGCTATGCCATGCAGAGCTTCTTCATCGGCGTCGGCGCGATCGTTGCCAGCTTCCTGCCCTTCATCCTGGCCCACTTCGGTGTTGCCAACACGGCAGCGGCGGGCGAGGTGCCCGATACCGTGCGCTATGCGTTCTACTTCGGCGCGGTGGTGCTGCTGGCGGCGATCACCTGGACGGTGGTCAGCACCCGTGAGTATTCGCCCGACGAGCTGGCCAGCTTCGATGATGCCGAACCACCGGCGCATCACGCCGGGGCCGCGGTCAGCGGGCCCGCACCGTGGACGCAGGTTGCGCTGTGGCTCGGTCTCGGCGTGCTGCTGGCGGCACTGATCGCGTGGCGCCAGGGCGACAAGATGCTGTACGTGCTGGCCGGCCTGTGCGCGGGTTACGGCGCACTGCTGGCGGCGGCGCGGGTACTACCGGGTACGCACATGCTGGCCGCCATCGTCGGCGACCTGCGCGCGATGCCGATCACCATGCGCCGGCTGGCCTGGGTGCAGTTCTTTTCCTGGTTCGCCCTGTTCGCGATGTGGATCTTCACCACGCGCGCAGTGGCCGGCATGCATTTCGGCTCCACCGATGTCGAATCGGCGGCCTACAACGAAGGTGCCAACTGGGTGGGCGTGCTGTTCGGTGCCTACAAC
>NZ_JBFTNR010000250.1:0-5155 GCF_056665995.1 Stenotrophomonas sp. 05L44_2 | reverse complement strand
CCATGCCAGCGTGTGCGGGCACCGGGCGTGGATCAGCCGCCCGATCGCGGCCAGGTCGGCGCCGATGTCGCGCTCAAGGATCGGTTCGTGGTGGGCGATGCGGTTGCGCAGGTGGCGGATGCGGTCGATATCTGCGTGGATGGCTTTCCTGGTGACACTGGGATGGGCCGAAGGCGCATGGCGTAGAACACCGCTGAGTGCTGGTATCCACAGCGAAGCGTCGAAGCGGCAGGTGAAGAGCTGCTGCCAGAAAACCATCGGCAGGTTGGCGACGATCTCGGGCGTGTCGGTGGTACGGCCGGTGACCAGTTCCAGTGCGGTTCTCGCCGAAGCGGATGAAGATGCCGGCAACCTGCGACGGAAGGCATCATTCCACGGCCATCGAGGCCCATGTTGCCGGGCCAGCGCCGATGCGGCTGCGTTGCGGATGACCACTTCGCACAGATGCACCGGCATCATCAGCGCACCGCACATCCGCATGTTCCACAGGTACAGGGATTCGGCGGTGACACCCGGGCTGCAGGCCGATGCAATTCTCTCGTAGGTCGACAGGCGCTCCGCTGACAGAGCGCGCCTCAATGCATCGTATGCAGCCATCGTGATGTGCGGTGGTGAAGGAAGGGTCGATGCTGGCCAGAGACGGCGGCGATCACCATCGGGGAACGCCGTTGCCTGCGTGACCGATTTCCTGTGTTTCGGCTCGGACGAATTCCGTGAGTTGCTTTGTCGCAATTGGCCTTGACCGGCGATTGGGTCCTTGCCTAACCTCAGTGCCTGCGCCACCGGGACCCGCGGCTTGAGAAAGCTCCCCCCGGGGACAAAACGGTAGTACCAAAGGGCCCCGCTAGCAGGGCCCTTTGTCTTTTCCAGACCTTGCGAATGCCCGGCGACCCTCCTCCGTTCCGGGCAGGCTCACTGCCGTCCCGTTACCATGGCCGCCTGTTTTCCGGCTGGTAACCGCAATGGACAAGGTTTTCATCGAAGGGCTGACGATCGACGCCCTGATCGGCATCTACGATTGGGAGCGGCGGATCCGCCAGGACCTGGTGTTCGATCTGGAGATGGGGTTCGACAACCGTCGCCCGGCCGCCAGCGATGACATTGCCCACACCCTGAACTACAAGGCGGTCAGCAAGCGCCTGGAGCAGTTCGTGCGCGAATCGGAGTTCGGCCTGGTGGAGACCCTGGCCGAGCGCTGCGCGCAGATCGTGCTGGACGAGTTCGACGTGAAGTGGCTGCGCCTGAAGCTGAGCAAGCCCGGGGCGGTGCGCGGTGCACGTGCGGTCGGCGTGATCATCGAACGCTCGCGGGACTGACACGCCGGTAATGCCGGCCGTCGGCTGGCAACCCCCGGTAGTGCCGGCCGCTGGCCGGCAACCTCAACAGCAATGAAGAAGGAGACAACCGATGGTGGACGCAGTGGTGGCGGTACAGTGGCTGGAAAAGCTGCAGAACACACTGGAACCCTATCCTGGCGCCTACCTGGCGTTGATGATCTCGGCGCTGCTGGTTGCCGCCGGCCTGGCCAACTGGGTGACCAAGCGCATCCTGCTGCGCGGCCTGCGTCGCCTGCTCAACCGCCTGCCCGGCGCCGATACCGGCCGCGGCAGCCATCTGATGCGGGTCATTTCGCGGCTGTCCAACGTGGTGCCCAGCCAGGTGATCGCCTCAGGCATCCGTATCGTGCCGGACCTGCCGCCGGGCCTGGTCGGCTTCATCATCGGTGCCTGCCAGGCGTGGGCGATCCTGACCGTGGTGCTGGCGCTGTCGCATGCGCTGGATGCGGCCAACGACCTGTACGAACGTCGCCCCGAGGCGCGCAACAAGCCGATCAAGGGGTACCTGCAGGTCGCCAAGATCATCATCTTCGTGATCGCCGGGCTGTCGATCGTTGCCACCCTCGCCGGTGTCGACCTGCGCTACCTGGTCACCGGCCTGGGCGCGGCCACCGCAGTACTGATGCTGATCTTCCAAGACACCATCCTGTCGCTGGTGGCCAGCGTGCAGATCAGTGGTGATGGGCGTATCCGTATCGGCGACTGGATCGAGATGCCCAGCCAGAATGCCGACGGCGATGTCATCGATATCGCCCTGCATACGGTGACGGTGCAGAACTTCGACAAGACCATCACCACCATCCCGACCAAGAAGCTGGTGACCGAGTCGTTCAAGAACTGGCGCGGCATGCAGGAGGCCGGTGGCCGCCGGATCAAGCGCGCGCTGTTCCTGGACCAGCACAGTGTGCGTTTCATGGAGGAGGACGACCTGGCCTTCCTCGGCCAGTTCGCCCTGCTGGGCGACTACCTGCGCGGCAAGCAGCAGGAGCTGGGCCAGTGGAACGGGCGCCTGCGCGAGCAGGGCGTGGCCGAGGTCAACAGCCGCCGGGTGACCAACCTGGGCACCTTCCGCGCCTACGTGGAGCGTTATCTGGCCAGCCACCCGGGCATCCATACCGATATGACCCTGCTGGTGCGCCAGCTGCAGCCGACCACCGAAGGCCTGCCGCTGGAGCTGTACTGCTTCACCCGCAGCACCGCCTGGGGCGAATACGAGGCGGTGCAGTCGGACATCTTCGACCACCTGCTGGCGATCCTGCCGGCCTTTGGCCTGCGGGTGTTCCAGGCGTCCAGCGACGCGATGTTGATGGCCGGGCAGCGCCAGTTGGCCGGCTCGGAGTAAGCTGCGATGCCCCCGGCCGGACCGTACGGATCCGGCTGGTGGCTGAAACTGAATGACGAAACCTCTCGCCAAATCGTCCGGGATCGCTAGAATGCCGGGCTTGTAAACGTTTTCATTAAGGACTGCCGGTGGCCTCCGATCGCATCGAATCCCTCATTGCCCAGATGACCGTCGAGGAAAAAGTCGGCCAGCTGGGTGTCTTCGCGGACATGGTCCGCCCGTTCGCCCCGGACGTGAACCCGGAAGCCAACGTGCGCAATGCCGACCAGGTGCTGCAGCAGGTGCGCGAGGGCAAGGTCGGCTCGCTGTTCAACGGTGTCGGCGCCGAGCTCGGCCGCCGCATCCAGCAGGTCGCCACCGAGGAGAGCCGCCTGGGCATCCCGGTGATCCTGGCGGCCGACGTCATCCACGGCATGCGCACGGTGTTCCCGATTCCGCTGGGCGAGGCCGCCAGCTTCGAGCCGGATCTGGCCGAGCGCACCGCGCGCGCCACTGCGGTTGAAGCTACCGCTGCCGGCCTGCACTGGACCTACGCACCGGCAGTGGACATCGCCCGTGACCAGCGCTGGGGCCGCGGTGCCGAAGGTGCCGGTGAGGACGTGGTACTGGGCTGTGCCTTCGCCGCTGCCCGCGTGCGTGGCTTCCAGGGCAGCGACCTGCGCGCCGCCGACTCGCTGCTGGCCACGCCCAAGCACTTTGCCGCCTATGGCGCGGTGATGGCCGGCATGGAATACAACATGGTGGACATTTCGCCGCAGACCCTGCGCGATGTGCACCTGCCGCCGTTCAAGGCGGCCTTCGATGCTGGCGCGATCACCGTGATGTCCTCGTTCAACGACATCAACGGCGTGCCGGCCAGCGCCAACGCCGAGCTGCTGACCGACATCCTGCGCGGTGAATGGAAGTTCCCGGGCGTGGTGATCTCCGACTACACCGCCGACATGGAACTGGTCGCGCACGGTTATGCCGCCGACGACCGCGATGCCACCGCCAAGGCGTTCACCGCCGGCCTGGACCTGAGCATGCAGAGCGGCTTCTACGCCGAGCACCTGCCGGGCCTGGTGGAGAGCGGCGAGGTGCCGATGAGCGTGCTGGATGAAGGCGTGCGCCGCATCCTGTGGCTGAAGGAAGCCATCGGCCTGTTCGACGACCCGTACCGTTCGCTGGACCCGGCGCGCGAAGCCGATACCTCCCATATCGACGCCCATGACGAACTGTCGCGTGATGCCGCGCGCCGTTCGATCGTGCTGCTGAACAACCGCGACAACGTGCTGCCGCTGCAGAAGAACGGGCAGAAGATCGCGCTGATCGGCCCGTTCGTGCAGGACCGCGACAACATCGAAGGCTGCTGGACGCTGTTCGGCGACAAGCAGCGCTACGTGGATCTGGAAACCGGCGTGCGCGCGGCCATCGGCGATGACGCGCAGCTGGAAGTGGTGCCGGGATGCGAACTGGAAGCCGCCATTGCCGGTGGCACCGAGGCGGCCGTGGCCGCTGCGCTGCGCGCCGACGTGGTGGTGCTGGCGCTGGGCGAGCCGCAGCGTTACAGCGGCGAGGCGCAGTCGCGCGTGGAGATCACCCTGCCGCCGGCACAGCAGGCGCTGGCCGAAGCGGTGGCGATGACCGGCAAGCCGCTGGTGGTGCTGCTGCGCAATGGTCGCGCGCTGGCCCTGCAGGGCGCCGTGCGCAATGCGCATGCCGTTGCGATCACCTGGTACCTGGGCACGCAGACCGGCCATGCCGTGGCCGATGTGCTGTTCGGCGATTACAGCCCCTCCGGCCGCCTGCCGGTCAGCTTCCCGCAGGTGTCCGGCCAGCAGCCGTACTTCTACAACCACCCGCGCACCGGTCGCCCGGAACTGCCGACGATGTCGGAATTCAAGGCACGCTGGCGCGAGATTCCGAACGAGCCGTTGTACCCGTTCGGCCATGGCATCGGCTACACCACCTTCGCCTACGGCGTGCCGCAGCTGAGCAGTGCGCGCGTCGGCTGGGACGACACCCTGACCCTGACCACCACGCTGACCAATACCGGCAGCGTGGCTGGCGAGGAAGTGGTGCAGCTGTACATCCACGACCGCGTGGCCAGCCGCGTGCGGCCGGTGCGCGAGCTGAAGGACTTCCGCAAGGTGGCCCTGCAGCCGGGCGAGTCGGCCGAGGTGGTGTTCACCCTGACCCGTGAACAGCTGGCATTCACCGGCCGCGACGGCGTGCTGCGTGCCGAGCCGGGCCTGTTCGACGTGTGGGTGTGCGCCTCGTCGATGGCCGGTGACGCGGTGCAGTTCGAACTGCTGAAGGCCTGATCGGTAGAGCATCCACGCATGGCGTGGATCTACTGGCAATGAGTAGCGCCGGGCCATGCCCGGCGTCCTCACCCATGGCGAACACGCCGGGCACGGCCCGGCGCTACCATCGGAGCCTGATCCGATGGAGACCGCGCATGCGCACGATGGCCTACCTTGTTCCTGTCCTGTTG
>NZ_JBFTNR010000249.1:0-5165 GCF_056665995.1 Stenotrophomonas sp. 05L44_2 | reverse complement strand
GTGCTGGATCGTGCTCGCGCCCAGTTCCCAGCTGTGCGCACGCTCGGGCTTGAGTTCATCCACCGGCTTGGCCGCGGTGAACAGGCCGAGCGTGGTTTCGAACAGGCTCGGCAGCTTGGTGCCTTCTGCGTACTTCAGGTAGACCATGCTGTCTTCGCTGAAACGGAAGGCCACGCTGGCGGTCGGCGAGAACGCGCTGTCACGACGGCGGATCGGCTGGGACCAGGTCCAGCTCACCGGTACCTTCAGGTCCTCCGCGGCGTCAGCGTCATGGAAGTTCCAGCCACCGATGTCACCGACGGTGCCCTTCTTGTACGGGGAGGCCAGCAGCGACTCCTGGGTGAAGTTGCCGTTGGCGTCCGGATACCAGTTCAACAGGRCAATGCGCTTGGCCCGCCACGACGGCAGCTTGGGATTGCCGTTGAGCAGTTCGGTGTAGCGGTATTGACCCTGCACTTCGTATCCGTCCGGCGTGGCCAGGCGGTTGCGGTCATGCACGTCCACGCGGTTCCAGCGCCCACCCAGCAGCATCTCCCAGTGTTCGTCCGGTGCCCACTTCAGCGATGCCACCGCACTGTATTCCTTGCGCTCGGCATTGCGCAGGAAGCGGTTGTTGACCAGGTCGTCGTGCATGATCGGCCCGGAGCTGCCCGGGGCGATGTCCTCGTCGCTGTAGGACAGGCCGTAATCGAGGGTGAAGCGGCCGGCACTGCCGTCCAACACCGAGGTGTTGCTGGCGTCCAGGCCGAAGCGCTTCTGCCGCAACGGGTTGCGGTAGGCATCCTTGTAGCCGGGATTGCCACTGAAGCTGGGTGCGTCGTACCACTCGGTGCGGCGATCGAAGTACCAGGGGGTGATGCCGGTCAGGCTGTTGTACATCACGCTGTCGGCGTCGGTGTACCACGCGTTGACGCGCAGGTCGATCAGCTCGCTGTCCGGGTTGAACCGGTAGCGCAGGCTGTAGCTGTCCATGTCCACATGGCCCGGGTCCCACTGCGGCACGCGGTCGCGGTCGACGCGGATGATCTGCGACGCCATGATCTCGCCCGCACTACCTTCGTAACGACGATAGCCCGCTTCCAGCGTCTGCGCGTCGTCGATGCGCCAGGTGCCCTTGAGCAGGGTCGACTTCGAGCGCGAGGAAGTGTTGAACACTTCGGTGCGTGGCGGATTCAGCGGCGCCAGCGTGCGACGGGTCTGCGGAAAGTCGTCATAGCCGTGCTTGCCGGAGAAGTAGTTGCCGTTGTCGCGGTATGCATAGGCGGCCACCAGGTCGAAGCGGTCCCAGTGACCGGCAGCGGCCACGTTGAAGAACTGGCTGCCGGTGGCACTACGATCGCTGCGCGGCGCGGCTTCGTAGCCGGGCAGGTTGTTGGCGCTGCCGTTGGCCAGCCCCCCGCGCACGCGCACGCCGACATCACGCCCCTCGCGCAGCACGTCATCGACATTCAGCGTTTCCATTTCGACCACGCCACCGATGCCGCCGGAGGCATTGGCCTGCAGGCTCGGGCCCTTGGTGATGGTCAGGCGCGAGATCAGGTCCGGGTCGAGATAGGTGCGCTGCGACTGGCCGGCATAGCCACGGTAGGTGTCCATGCTGGACTGGCCACCGTCGATGATGACCGGCACCCGGCTCTGGCCCTGGATGCCGCGGATGTTGACGTCGAAGCCGTTGCCCACGCGCGGATCGCCCGCAGTGACACCGGCCACGCCTTTGACGATGTCGCCGTTGGACGTGCCGCGGAAACGCTCCAGCGCGACGCGGCCGATGGTGGTGGTCGACCCCACGCTGCGGTAGCTGTCGAGCAGGCGCGCTTCATCGCTGACCGCACCGCCCTGCACGCGGTCTCCGGCCACGCTGAGGGTATCGGTGACGATCACGCCGCCCGTCTGTCCCGCCGCAGCGACCTCCAGCGTGACCGCATCGGCGCTTACCCGGCGCACGCTCAGGCCGCTGCCGCGCAGCAGGCGGGCGAGGGCCTCGTCGGCTGACAGCGTGCCACTGACCGGTTGCGAGATCACGCCCTTGGCCAGCGTGCTCGGATAGACCACCTGCACACCGGACTGGCGCATGTAGGCGCGCAGTGCATCGTCCAGCGGTTGGTCGGGAATATCAAAGTGCTGTGCCGCTGCCGGAGCAGCGCTGCTGGACTGCGCCATCACGGCGGGGGCGGCGGTTGCCAGGCCGGCGGCCAGCAACGCGATGCACAGACGGGACGGGCGCGGTGCGCGGCCCGGGCGGCGGAATTCGTACATGGGGGAACCTGTCAGAGAAGCGTGGCCGCGGGCGCGGCATCATCCGCGCATGCGCGGACCCAACGACGTACGTGGCGGCGGCGGGTACGTTCGTGGATGAGACGAGTGGGGGCGCGCTTTCCCCAAGACCGATGCGTTGCATCCGCTGCATCCGCGCCTGGCGCGGTACTACCGGTACACGATCGCCACGCCCAGCGGCAGGCGGGTGACCTGCAGGCCGGCGGTGGCCGCCAGTGCATCCAGTGCCTGCTCCGGATGATCGACGCGCAGCGCCGCGCTCACGGCTGGAATCGTGGAAAGATCGCCGCGCACGAAGGTCGGCCCTGCGCGATAGCGGCCGACCGCGTGCACGGCGTCGGCCACACTGGCCTGCTCCAGCAGCAGTTCGCCCTTGCGCCAGGCGCCGACGCCGTCCGCAGCAATGTCAGCCAGGCGCTGCACGCCTCGGTGCTCGCCATAGCTGGCACGTTGCCCCACCTGCAGATAGGTCCAGCCGCCATCGACAGGACTGGCCACACGTACCCGGCCCTGCCCGACTTCGGTCTCCACCCCGGCCGCAACGTGGGCGACCGTGAAAGCTGTGGAGATGTCTTCCACTACACCGTTGCCAGCAGCAACGCTGAATCGCCTCTGCGCATCGGGCGCCACGTCGAACCAGGCGCGGCCACGCAGCAGTTCAACACGACGGCGCTGGTCATCGAAGTGCACGGCGATCGCGCTGTCGGCATCGAGCACGGCGCGGCTGCCATCGGGCAGATGCACATCCTGCACCCGGTGGTCGCTGCGATGATCCGCCTGCAGGCGCAGCCAGGCATCGGGCCAGGCCACCAGCACCGCCAGCGCAGCGGCCGTGGCCATGGCCCAGCGCAGCCGCCGCGGACGGCGCGCTGCCTGCCTAGGTTCGGTGGCGGCCGGGCGCGGGCCCACACTGCGCCACAGCATGCGCTCATGCTCGAACGAACGCCGATTCGCGGGCTCGGCCAGCCACTGCTCGAACGCGTCCATGCGCGCGTCGCTGATATCGCCGGACGCCAGGCACACGATCCAGTCCCTGGCCTGTTCGGCCACGGCATCATCGGCGGTGCTGCGGGGTGTCGGGGGCGGGCTCATCGGCTGGCAGGGGACACGGTCAGAGGTGGGCGGACGGACTAGAGCGCATGGGGGGCCTGCGAATCAAGACGCATGGCGGGTGTGCGCCCCCAAGCCGGATCGTTCATCGGCCACTGCGCGCCCAGGCAAGCCGCTGCAGCGCGGTGCGTACGTGGTTCTCCACCGTGGTCACCGACACACCGAGGCGCCGGGCGATGTCGGCCTGGGTAAGGCCCTGCAGGCGATTGAGATGAAAGATGGTGCGCGTCGGCTCGGGCAGGTGGCCGGCGGCATCAAGCACACGCTGCAGTTCATCCTGCGCCATCACCTGTTCCTCGGTGGAGATCTGCTCGTCCTCCTGCCACAGGTAGTGCTCGGCCAGCAGGCGGTTGCGGCGCGTCGATTCGCGGCCGTGGTCGGTGGCGAGGTTGATGGCCAATCGATAGAGATAGGCGCGCGGATTGTCGATGCCCTGGCTGCTGTCTACCCCACGCGCCTTGAACCAGACCGCCTGGATCACGTCTTCGGCCCCGCTGTCGCCGCCGAGGATGCGCTGCACGCGTCGCAGCAGTGCCGGTCGTTCGCGGATCAGCAGTTCGGTCAGGGTGAGGGCATTGGAGGACATGCGCGGAGCCAAGGGACGGACAGAACGGCGCGCATGCTACTCCGTTAATGCGAATAAATCACGTTTGCATTCGCAATCGTCGACGTCAAAGACAGTCTGTCAGCCCGCCATAGACGCTCGTGGTCGTACCGGGCAAGGGCGCGTGGATCGCCTCATCCCCGGAACCCACCTGCCAGACCTGCAGGAGCTGCTCCAACCGGGTTCCAGATGCCAGCGGCAGCACGCATGCATAGCTGCCAAGGTCGACATCGATCCGTCCTTCCTTACGCACCCAGGTATCGCTGCCGGCGAAGGTCCAGATACAACTGCCGACCACACCTGTCGCTCGCTCCACCGAACAGCGCAGGCGCATGGCCCACAGGTTGTAGTACTGCCCCTCGCAGAACGTGTCGCCGCAGACATCATCGAACCCGCGCACCAGCATCCGTTCGGCGGCCAGGAACCGCTCCCGGCCGGTCGCTGGATCGGGATAGTCACGGGCGTCCACGAACGCCGGCGCGGCCTGCGCAGCGCCAACCACCATCAGACCGCAGAGCAGCCATCGTGCCGGGAAAGTGCGCATCAGGCGTCCCTCCCCTGCGCCCGCAGGCAGTCGGCAAGCCCGTCGAACAGCCCATGATCGAGCCCGGGCAGCGGTGCCATCAGCCCATCCGGCGCCTCCAGCGCGGCAAAGAAGGCTTCAACCGGCACCCCGGGCCGCATCTCCACCGGGCAGGTCCAGCGACCGTTGTCGACCTGCACCTGGCCGGTGTCACCCTGCACCACCAGTTCGCTGGCCGCCAGCACCCACACACATCGCTGCACCGTGCCCCGATGGGCCAGCACCGCACAACGGAACTCCATCACCCGGTAGTTGCTGTAATCGCCTTCGCAGAAGGTATCGGCGCACACACGGTCGAACGCCTGTGCAAGCGCTCCCTCAAGCGCGTAGGCCCTGTCCCACCCGGCCTCCCGGGTCGGGTAGTGGATCAGGTCGACATGCGTCCCGCGCGCGAGCGCGGCCAACGGAGCAAGCAACAGCAGGACGCCGCAGCGCCAACGATTCCAGTTCATGGCAGGTCTCCTCGGTTCAGGGTTCCAGCCTGCCCCGGTCACCCGGCCGGCCCCATCGGGAAACCCCGGCCTGGCCGGTCGTCGGCTACCGCGACGGCCCGTCGGCGCCCCACCCTGCACAGCGACCGGCAAAGGCATAAAA
>NZ_JBFTNR010000248.1:0-5168 GCF_056665995.1 Stenotrophomonas sp. 05L44_2 | reverse complement strand
ACCCTGATCGGCTGGCTGCCCGCCGCGATCTGGGCTGCCTATTCGGTCAGCCAGTACCACACCGACCAGAAGATCCGGCGCACCCTCGGGTCGCGCTGATCTCCCTTCCCGCCTTGATGACTGGTTCCCCCGCATGACCCAACTCGCCTCCAGCTACGACCCGAAGTCCTTCGAGACCGACCTCTACGAGGCCTGGGAGAAGGCCGGCCATTTCAAGCCGTCCGGCAAGGGCGAGCCGTACACCATCCTGCTGCCGCCGCCGAACGTGACCGGCACCCTGCACATGGGCCATGCCTTCCAGCAGACCCTGATGGATGCGCTGGTGCGCTACCACCGCATGCGCGGCTACGACACGCTGTGGCAGGTCGGTACCGACCACGCCGGCATCGCCACCGAGATGGTGGTCAGCCGCAACCTGGCGCTGGAAGGCAACGGCGAGACCCGCGATTCGCTGGGCCGCGAGGGCTTCATCGGCAAGGTGTGGGAGTGGAAGCAGCAGTCCGGTGACATCATCGAACGGCAGATGCGCCGCCTGGGCACCTCGGCCGACTGGTCGCGCAGCACCTTCACCATGGACCCGCAGCCGTCCGAAGCGGTGATCGAAGCCTTCGTGCGCTGGCACGAACAGGGCCTGATCTACCGTGGCCAGCGCCTGGTCAACTGGGATCCGGTGCTGAAGACGGCGATCTCGGACCTGGAAGTGGAGAGCGCCGAGGAAGASGGYTTCCTGTGGTCGATCGCCTACMMGCTGGAYGAAGGSCTGAGCTACGAGCACGTCGAGCGCGATGCCGAYGGCGTCGAGACCCTGCGCGAAACCCGCGATTACCTGGTGGTCGCCACCACCCGCCCGGAAACCCTGCTGGGCGACACCGCGGTGATGGTGCATCCGGAAGACGAGCGTTACCTGCACCTGATCGGCAAGAGCGTGGTGCTGCCGCTGACCGGCCGCCGCGTGCCGGTGATCGCCGATGACTACGTGGACCGTGCGTTCGGTACCGGCGTGGTCAAGGTCACCCCGGCGCATGACTTCAACGATTACCAGGTGGGCGTGCGCCACAGCCTGCCGATGATCAACCTGTTCACGCCGGTGGCCGCGATCAACGACAACGCGCCGGAACGTTTCCAGGGGCTGGACCGTTACGACGCGCGCAAGGCCGTGCTGGCTGAACTGGAAGACCTGGGCATCCTGGTCGAGACCAAGGCACACAAGCTGCAGGTGCCGCGCGGCGACCGTACCGGCCAGGTGATCGAGCCGTACCTGACCGACCAGTGGTTCGTGAAGATGGACGAACTGGCCAAGCGTGGCCTGGAGCTGGTCGAGAACGGCAGCATCTCCTTCGTGCCGCCGAACTGGATCAACACCTACCGCCACTGGATGACCAACATCCAGGATTGGTGCATCAGCCGCCAGCTGTGGTGGGGCCACCGCATTCCCGCATGGTTCGATGCCGCCACCGGCAGCTGCTACGTCGGCCGCAGCGAAGACGAGGTGCGGGCGAAGAACAATCTCGGCAGCGACGTCGTGCTGAGCCAGGAAAGCGACGTGCTGGAGACCTGGTTCTCCTCGCAGCTGTGGCCGTTCTCCACCCTGGGCTGGCCGAACGAGCAGGCGATGGCCGAGCGCGGTTTCGACCGCTACCTGCCGTCGTCGGTGCTGRTCACCGGCTTCGACATCATCTTCTTCTGGGTSGCGCGCATGATCATGGCCACCGACAACCTGACCGGGAAGATCCCGTTCAAGGACGTCTACTTCACCGGCCTGATCCGCGACGGCCAGGGCCAGAAGATGTCCAAGAGCAAGGGCAACGTGCTCGACCCGCTGGACATCATCGACGGCATCACCATCGATGATCTGGTGGCCAAGCGCACCGGCGGGCTGATGCAGCCGCGCATGGTCGAGAAGATCGAGAAGGCCACGCGCAAGGAGTTCCCGGACGGGATCGCCGCCCATGGTGCCGATGCGCTGCGTTTCACCATCGCCGCGCTGGCCACCCATGGCCGCGACATCAAGTTCGACATGAACCGCGCCGAGGGCTACAAGAATTTCTGCAACAAGCTGTGGAACGCCAGCCGCTTCACCCTGATGAACACCGAAGGTGCGGCGTTCACCGGCGTGCCGACGCCGCGTACCGATGCCGAGCGCTGGATCCTCTCGCGCCTGGCCGCTACCACCGCCGAAGCGCAGGGTCATTTCGCCGCCTATCGCTTCGACCTGTTGGCGCAGTGCCTGTACGAATTCGCCTGGAACGAGTTCTGCGATTGGTTCCTGGAGCTGAGCAAGCCGGCATTGAACGGCGCCGATGCCGCCGACGCCGACAGCACCCGCCACACCCTGCTGTACGTGCTGGAAGCGCTGCTGCGCCTGCTGCACCCGTTGACCCCGTTCATCACCGAACAGCTGTGGCAGCAGCTGGCACCGCGCCTGGGCCTGGCCGAAACCACGCTGTCGCTGCGGCCGTACCCGACCGCCGCCGAATTCGAGGGCGACTTCACCCAGGCCGAGGCCGACGTGGAATGGTTGAAGGCGGTGATCAGTGCGGTGCGCCGCGTGCGCAGCGAACTGAACGTTGCCCCGTCCAAGCTGGTGCCGCTGCGCCTGCTGGCCGGCCAGGAACATGCCGGGCAGAGCCAGGACCGCGAGCGCATCGAGCGCTTCAGCGCTTCGCTGTCGTTCCTGCTGAAGCTGGACAGCATCCAGTGGCTGGCCGACGCACAGAGTGCGCCGCCGGCCGCCGCCGCGATCGTCGGTGAGCTGAAGCTGCTGGTGCCGCTGGAAGGCCTGGTTGATCTCGATGCCGAGCGCGCGCGCCTGGACAAGGAGATCAAGCGCGTGGAAGGCGAACAGGAGAAGAGCGAGACCAAGCTGGCCAAGTTCTCCGACAAGGTTCCGCCGGCGGTGATCGAGCAGGAACGCGTGCGCCTGGTCGACTGGAACAACCAGCTGGCCGGCCTGCGCGAACAGCGCGCGAAGCTGTAACGCCTCCCGGGTGGGTGCGGACCTTGGTCCGCACCGCTGTGATGTGCCAACCCAGGTTGGCACCTGCCATGCAAAACGATGTGCCGACCAAGGTCGGCACCCCCCCCTGTCTTTTGGCATCATCGCTTGATGCCGCTTTCCATCTTCCTGCTGGTCCTCGCCGCCGCCGCACTGCACGCCAGCTGGAACGCGATCGTCAAACGCGGGCCGGACAAGTTCCTCGGCACGGTGCTGGTCACCGGCAGCGCTGCACTGCTGTCGGCCATCGCCCTGCCCCTGCTGCCCATGCCCACCGCCGCAAGCTGGCCATGGCTGGCCGTCTCGGCGCTGCTGCAGGTGACCTACTACGCGTTGGTCGCACGCTGCTACCAACAGGTCGACATGAGCCTGGCGTATCCGATGATGCGTGGTTGCGCGCCCATCCTCGTTGCGCTGGCCGGCGCCGTGCTCGGCGAACGCCTGCCGCCGTCGGCCTGGCTCGGTGTCCTTCTGGTGAGTGGCGGCATCCTGTGCATGGCCCGCGGCGCACGTGGCGGTCAGCTGCGGCTGCCGTTGCTGACGGCGGCGATGATCGCCACCTACACCCTGGTCGATGCGCAGGGTGCGCGACTGTCCGGCAATGCGCTGAGCTACACGTTGTGGCTGTTCCTGCTGTCGGGCATTCCGTTGCCGTTGTGGGCGCTGCATCGGCAGCGCGGCAAGCTGCTGGCGTATGCGCGCCAGCACTGGCCGCTGGGCGTGGCCGGCGGCATCGGTACCACCGCCTCGTATGCGATGGCGCTGTGGGCGATGACCCAGGTGCCGGTGGCAATGGTGTCGGCGCTGCGCGAATCGTCGATCCTGTTCGCGCTGCTGATCTCGGTGTTCCTGCTGCGCGAGCGGGTACCGCGTGCACGCTGGGTGGCGGCCGCGCTGATCGTGGCTGGCGTGCTGGCGCTGCGGTTGGCGTAAACAACGCATCGGTAGCGCCGGGCCATGCCCGGCGAGCGCAGCGGCCACGCGACGCCGATTACAGCGGCGGCATTGTCTCCAGCTCGCCGTCCACCAGCTCGATCGCCATCACCAGCGCATCTTCGCGCCCCTGCGCAGCAGGGTAGTAGCGGGGACGCCGGCCGATCTCGTTGAAGCCTTCGCTGTGATACAGCGCCAGCGCCGGGGTATTGGACGGACGCACTTCCAGGAATACCCGCTGCGCGCCTCGATCACCGGCCAGGCGGACCAGCGCACGCAGCAACTGGCGGCCGAGCCCACRCGACTGCACCAGCGGATCGATGCAGATGTTCAGCACATGTGCTTCATCGGCAGCGAGGCTGAGCACGCCATAGCCGATCAACAGGCCATCGCGCTCCATGGCCAGGCCGGGGTAACCGGCACGCAGGCAATCCAGGAAAATGCCGCGGGTCCAGGGATAGGGATAGCCACGCACTTCGATGGCCATCACCGCGTTGAGATCGCTCTCGCGCAGCGCACGCAGCGCCACCGGGCCGGGCTGGCTGACCGCACTCATGCGGTTCCGCCCTTGCGCAGCGCGCGCAGCTGCGGCCACAACTCGCGCTTGGCTGCGGGGTCGCGACGCAGTTGCTCCAGCGGCCAGCTGTCCATCAGTGCCTGGGTGGCGGGGTCGTTGGGATTGCAGCCCGAGGCACGCAACAGCGCGATCTGCAGGCGGTCAGGCAGGCGCACCAGCGGCTGGCGCGCGTTGCCGGTGGGCAGCGGACGGGCCGCAGCCGGGACGGTGTCCGGCGCCGCTACCGGCACGGCAGTGCGTGGTGGCGCGCGCTCGAGCCGAGGCTCCGGCGCCGCGCCACGCTGGCTGGGTGCGTGCTGCATCGAAGGTGGAGCCGCGCGCGTCGCCTCGACCGGCACGGGTGCCGATGCTGCGGCTTCAGCCACGCTCAGCTGCAGTGCCGCGTCCATTTCGGCGGCCAACTGGCCGTCGTGATAGACGGTGTAGCCCATGGCCTGCAGCCACGCCTGCTGGGCCGGGGACCACAACACGGGCAGGTCCTGGCTCACGCCGCCTCGGGCTTCTTGCGCAGGCGCTGCACGCCCCACATCACCGGGCCTGACAGGGCGTACAGGATGCCGACGACGAACAGCACGCGGGGCAGGTCGATCACCGCGATGGCGATGGCGATCGGCACCAGTGCCAGCACCAGGAACGGGACACGGTCCGAGCGCGCGCCCTGCT
>NZ_JBFTNR010000247.1:0-5189 GCF_056665995.1 Stenotrophomonas sp. 05L44_2 | reverse complement strand
GATCCTCCGCGACAAGTTCGCTGGTCCGCTTCTGATTCGCCTCAACGTGGATAGGAAGAAGCACATAGCGATACCCGTTCTTTCCCCCCTTCTTTTCCCTTTTCAGGGCTGCAGCAGGGTCGGAGAGATCGCGCATGATTGCAGCGAACATCTCCTTGTTGCCAACCTTGGAAGTCAGGATTCCCTTGACGTTCTCCATGATGAAGACAGCGGGGGAGAACTCGTCAAGAAGACCCAGGTACTGCTTGTAGAGGAAATGCTTCTTGTCCCCTTTTGAGGAGAATCCCTCCACATGCCGCTGGCGAGCCCGGCCCACGACGGAATAAGCCTGGCACGGGGGGCCTCCGATGAGGATCATCTTTTCGTACTGATCCTTGACCTCGTTGATCCGTGAATAGAGGGCCTGATTGTCCCGTTCTTCTCCCAGGGTGAGGTTGAGCGCCTCGCTCTCGGCTTCAGCCCACAGGTCACTCCATCGACCGTTTCCGAAATGTGCTGCCGGAGGAAGGGCCTCGCCCTTCGCAATTTCATCCAGATAGTCGTAGTACTCTCGCGGGACCTGGCCTTCCTGCCGGATGAGCAAGCGATAGAAGGCCCTGAGACGGAGAGTCGAGTGCGCAGACTTCTCCATTTCAGCGGATACCGCGAGTTCGAAGGGGTACTTGGCACCTTCTTCGGGCTTGAAGCTGCTGAACCCTTCGCCGAGGCCACCGGGGCCGGCAAAGATGTCAATTACACCGATGGGCTTACGTACTGCGGTCAAGACGGAGTCTCTGCTAGATGGTTGATGTGATGAGCCCGGCTGTTCGATCAGCACTGATGTCGAGAATCAGGGCCAAGAACACCAAGCCGGAGGTCACTGTCCGAAGGCACCTTTGGGCGCGCGGCTTCCGCTTTCGACTTCATACGAAGGGCCTCGCAGGAAAGCCTGACCTTGTGCTTCCGAAATGGAAGGCTGCAGTGTTCGTTCACGGGTGCTTCTGGCATCGCCATGAGGGTTGCCCTTTCTTCAGACTTCCGAAGACACGAGCAGGCTTCTGGGATGCAAAGCTCTCCGCCAATCGGCAGCGCGACCTGGCGGTAGTAGGGGCGCTTCTGGACATGAGCTGGCGCGTGGCAGTTGTATGGGAGTGCGCTATCCGACTCGACTCGAGTGTCGCGAGTGATCGCCTTTCGGAGTGGATATCCAGTGATCGCAAGGAAATAGAGATCCTGGCCAGCGACGGCACAGTAATCTGTGGAGACTTGGATAGCGGTCAACCGTGAAAAATCCATCTGCCTACGACCATTCCCTTGTTCATTTTCGCGTTCAGAAAGGGTGGTCGCTTTTGATCCAAGATGCCGGCCCCAATCTGTCTGCGGCAGGGTTCAGTGCTCCACTCTGAATGTCTGAGCCGCGCCCCCCGACGCCTGACGGAATCATACCAGGGTGGAAGCCCCTATCGCAGATTCTTTAGTAGCGCAGGGCTGTCAGAGCGGGGGCGCCGAATGCCTGCGCCGCAGGAGTCAGGTGCTGGTACTCCATGACCGCTCGCTTTGGGCAGCCGAAGGCAAGCCGGGCAGGCGTCTCCAGAGCCTTGCTGGAGCTTGGTCGGCTCCGACTTCACCGACCTCGTGAGCAGGAAGATAGGCGGGTCACGTGGGCGTCTAACTTGCCGGGACGGCCAAATCACTCGCGTTGTGGGTGTTCATAGGGGGAGGCCGGACGGGAGCTTGTCTAGCATGCTCACGCACTCAGGTTGAGGATCACTATTCCCCCAAAATCCGCCCACTCCAATGCAACATCAGCGGCACAGCGCACGGAACATCAATCCACCTGTCCGCAAACAGCACAATCCTAAGCTGCTCCATCGAGTTGTCCACCAACATTACAGGCGTGCCGTGGCAACTGACCACGAAGTACCTCTTCCCTGGGTGCCACGCGTCCCGCACCACGCCCCCGCGTACCAGCCGCACGGCGTCCTCGCGCATGACAGCGAACTCGGCATCAGACACCTTTCGCAGCGTCCACAGGTTCAGCCCAATCCTGGGCACAAACCAGTTGGCGATCACCGCAGACAGTATCGTCAGCAGGACAACGGCATAGATCACAAGCCTCATTGGAAGCTCTACAAATAGCTGACGGACAACAAGGCGAGCGGGACGCGACAACGCGTCAGCAGCCCGCAGCGTGGCGGCAGATGCCCGAGCCCATCCGGGCTACTCCCGAACCCGTAACCGCTCAATCACCTGCGCAGTCAGCCCCACGCACGCCATCATCAACCCTTCCATCACCCGGTCCCCCAGGTACTCCTCAGGCGCGCCGTTCTGCCGCGTGCGCTCCGCAGCCAACAGCACCTCCTGCACCACGCGCAGCCCCGCCAGCGCGCAATCCGCATCTGCCAGTTCAAGACAGCGCCCAGGCAATTGATGCCGCTCTGGCCAAGGCTGGCCATCCGCCGCCGCACCGGTACCGATGCGATGCAGCGTGGCGACAAAGGCGTTGGGATCGACGGACAGTTCGCGCTCGGCGTCGGTGTTGTCCGGATCGTAATGCGCGTGCAGGGAACGGAAATCCGATGTGTTCATGGCAATGCTCCGTACAGGACAGACAGCAGCGCCACCGATAGAGGTGGCGGACGATGCGTGGCTCGAAAACCGGTGAATACCCAAGCCGGCGGGCCCGAAGGCCCCCACGCACCGCCCGCCATGGAACGCGAACGGATTGCCAGCCGGCGCCATCCGAAGATGACGCCGACTGACAAGCGCAAAGCACTGGGTATTCAGACGGGTTTTCGAGGCCCGCGCCACCGGTGCTCGGTGGCACGCCAAGATGTACCCGCGCAGATGCCAAATGCCAAGAAGTCGCAGGCCATTGAGGCCGCAAGTGCTGACGCTTACGGCATTGTCGCATGGCCGCTACGTAGCGAATCGATTGCGGGGCAGCGGTTTCGGCGGAAGTTAAGGTGTCCCTTGTATCCGCGTATCAACGCACGGTTCGGCGCGTGGCGCCGTTCCAATCGCGACAGATCGTTCAGAGATGCAGGGCAGGGAGCAGGACGAAAGCGTCACCACTCAGATGCGTCGCTCAACAATCTGTCGCGGCCATAAAGCATTGGCGTGCAGGCCAAAGTAGTCCCGAAACACGTGTCCCCGCGGCCGCCCCAGACCTCCTCCGCCTGCCCCGAAGCAGCGCGGAGGAGTGGATGGCTCAGGTCTCAGCCATGGGGTGCCGCGTGCGCGGCAGCTCCGGCGGGCGGCTGCCATGGTTCATCACCTCGCGCACCTGGTGCTCCTGTGCGTAGAACTGGTTGGCGCAGTCCTGCGCTTCGCGAGCGTAGTCCTGCATCACGCCAATCACTGCATTGCTGGCATCGTGCTGCAGATCCACGGCAGTCAGATGCCGCGCGCCACCGTGCATGAACGCCACGGAGGTCACCTGGGCCACGCATACCTCCACCCGGGTTGGTCCGAAGCGCACCGCGCCCTCGGCCAGCGTGCCGTTGCCCGCGTACGCATTGCCCGCCACCCGCTGGCCGCGATGATAGGTGCCGACGTAGCGGATGCGGTACAGCGTGGATTGGAAATCGACGCGATTCCACAGCTTGTGTGCCGATGCCATCGCAAACTGTGCAGACGCGACGAAGGCCAGTGCCACCAGGCCGACCATCGCGTTGCCGCTGCTGCGCGCATACACAAAGGCCAGCACCACCCCCACAACGCCCAGCAGCAGGCCGAACAGCCCCAGCGCCAGCAGTGGTTGCTGGCTGGGCGACTGCCATGCAGCACGGAATGCCGAGATCAGCCCCGACGCGCTCTGGTCTGCACGTACGCTCGGTTCTTCTTCCACCAGCAGTTCGCCATCGAAGGTGTCCTTGCTGACGTTGTGCTCATGCACATAGCGATGATGAGGCTGCGGAATGCGGCTGGAAAGCCGCAGCAGGAGGCCGCCGCTGAGGTCTGCCATCTGCATCTTCTCATCCACGATATGCCGTGCTGCCGACGCGCTGTAGCTGCCCGTCTGGGAGATCAGTGCGACTGTGAACAGCGCGCTGGCAATGAGGCCGCTACCGAGCACAGCGAGGGTGGGCAGCACGACCGTGGAAACCGCGAACGGCGGGACGGGTACCTGTACCGGCGAAAGCGTGATGGCCAGCGGCCCGGCAATGGAGACCAGCAGCAGCGTGACGATGGCCGGCCAGCGCGGTGCGGGAACGTTGTTGCTGGCCGCATCCAAGGCGCCCTTGCGAATGGCCGACAACGTTGCGAACGGGCGCAGCAGCACCACCGAGACAATGAAATAGAAGCCCGCCATCCACGCGAAGGCGGTTGGCTGCGCAAAGACCCACGCCAGGCCGAAGCTGACCAGCACCGCGGCCAGGTAGATTGCCCGCTGCAGCTGCAGCTCRGCGTGCCAGCGGATGGTAGGTGGCGCGTTGATCAACTGCGGAACCAGGCCATAGAACATGGACAGCAGCGCACCCGAGGGGCGCTGCCGCACCGGAATGCCGTTGTTGATGACGTTGAGCAGGTAGTTGCGATGCTCGGATTCGCCGCTGGGCAGGGCAATCAGCCCCGAATCACCGGGTACAACGGTGAAGCGGAAATAGCGCATGGCCTCGCGGATGTGCACGCCACCGAACAGCAGCAGCGTGATGCCGGTGACCAAGCGCCCGATGGCACCGATGCCCATGCTGCGAACCTGATCGGCATTGGTAACGCTGAGCAGCAGGATGAGGCCGAACAGTAGCGCAAATGCACCCAGCGCGAGATGCAGGGTGTTTGGCAGTCGCATGGGATTGATGGTGACGGCCTGTGCAGGCGGCGTGCTGTACTCGGTGCTCATCGGAATCTCGAAAGGACGCTCGAACGGCAATAGCGGCCGCCTTCCAGGATTCTTGAGAGATTCAGGGGTTTGTGGGAATCAACGCCCGCGCGCCTCAAATATCACGCGGACCCGCGCACGCACCGCGATGGCCGAACCGTCGTGCACGACAGGCTCGAAGCGCCACTGTTGGAGCGCATCCAGCGCCACACGATCCAATTCCCGCATGTATGTTGACCGCGCAACCATCACGCTGCGCACTTGCCCTTCGGTGCCGATGTCCACCACGAGGATCGTCTCCGCCGGGTGTGGCAGAGGCGCTGCATCTGGCGGAACGTGCGGGGCGGGGGAAGTCAGTACCTTTGGCGGTGGGAGTGCCGGAAGC
>NZ_JBFTNR010000246.1:0-5204 GCF_056665995.1 Stenotrophomonas sp. 05L44_2 | reverse complement strand
GCTGTCCACGGTGCGCTCCAGTGCTTCGCTTTCCGGCAGGCATTCGTGCATCAGTTCGCTGCGGCTGAAGATCCGTGACGGGGCCAATGCCATGCAATGCAGCAGCTTGAACTCGGTSAGGGTCAGCAGCAGCTCGTGGCTGTAGCCGTCGCCCTCCACATGCACCGCGTGGGTGGCGGTGTCGATCAGCAGCGGGCCCACGCGCAGGGCGCTGGGCGCATCCGCCCGCGGGCTGCGCAGCGTACGCCGCAGTACTGCACGCACGCGTGCCGCCACTTCTGCCGGGTTGAACGGCTTGACCACATAGTCATCGGCACCCATCCGCAATGCGGTCAGCTTGTCCAGATCCTGGTCCAGCGCGGTCAGCATGATCACCGGCGTTTCACCGCGCTGGCGCAGCTGGGTCAGCACGCTCCAGCCATCCAGTCGCGGCAGCTGCACGTCCAGCAGCACAAGRTCCGGGCGCATGCTGCGATGCATGTCCAGGGCGATCTGGCCATCGGCCGCACGCAGGGTGCGCAGGCCCTCGCGTTCAAGGTAGGCAGCAAGGATGTCGGCGATCTCGGCTTCGTCCTCGACGATCAGGACCAGCGCCGCGAGGGCAGGGGAGGCATGCATGGCAAGGCGAGGCCGGAAGGTGCTTGTCCTCCATCGTATCTCCACAGTTCCTCCATCGAAACCCCATCATCGCCACGCACACTGCGCGCTTCATGATTCCTCAGCCGCGTCTGCGGCACTGTGCACAGCAATGAGAACCTTCAGGACTCCGGTCGCGCTGGTCGCGGCCTTCGCCTTGGCCATGACGGCCTGCTCCCGCCCCGAACCCACCGTCGAAGCCGTGCCGCGTGTCAGCGTGGTCACCGTTGGCCCGCAGGTGGTGCAGCGCGATGATGAACTACCCGGTCGGGTGGCGGCGGTGCGCACCGCGCAGATCCGTGCGCAGGTCGGCGGCATCGTGCAGCGCCGGATGTTCGAGCAGGGCGCGGAGGTGCATGCCGGAGAGCCTCTGTTCCAGATCGACCCGGCGGCGTTCCGCGCCGACGTCGATTCGGCACTGGCTGCCCTGCAGCGCAGCGAGGCGGCACTGGGTCGCAGCCGGGTGCAGTCACAGCGGCTGCAGGCATTGGCGGCCGCACAGGCGGTCAGCCAGCAGCATCGCGACGATGCCAGTGCCGAGCATGAGCAGGCCCGGGCAGCGGTCAACGAGGCGCGCGCGATCCTTGCGCGACGCCAGCTCGACCTGCGCTACGCCACGGTCAGTGCACCGATCGATGGCCGCATCGATCAGGCGCTGGTGACCGAAGGCGCGCTGGTCGGCGTCGCCGATGCCGAGCCGATGGCGGTGGTGCAGCAGATCGACCAGGTCTACGTGGACGTGCGCCAGCCTGCTTCGCAGCTGCAGTCCCTGCAGCGCAGCGCGGTGGACGGCGAGTTGCCGGTGACGATCATCGGCGCGGCGGGTACGCCGCTGCCCGAGCGCGGCCGGCTGCTGTTCTCCGGTGTCAATGTCGATGCTCGCACCGGCGATGTGATCCTGCGCATCCTGGTCGACAACCCGGAGCGGCAGTTGCTGCCGGGCATGTACGTGCGTGCGCGGGTGCCCCGTGGTGCGCCGGCCAGCGCGTTGCTGCTGCCGCAGCAGGCAGTGCTCCGCAGCGCCGGTGGCCAGGCCTATGCCTGGGTCATCGCCGCCGATGGCAAGGCGGTGATCCGCACGCTGGAGGTGGACGGCAGCGTCAACCGGCAATGGCTGGTGCGGCACGGCCTGAAGGCCGGCGAGAAGGTGGTGGTGGAAGGCCAGGAGCGCCTGCAGGAAGGCGTACTGGTCGATCCGCGCGACTGGCAGGTGCCGGTCGCCAGTGCCAGCGCACCGCCGACATCCGAACGCCAGGGCTGAGCCCTTCCAGGAACCTACGACATGGCCCGTTTCTTCATCGATCGCCCGGTATTTGCCTGGGTGCTGGCGATCTTCGTCATCCTGGCCGGCGTGCTGGCCATTCCGCGGCTGGCGGTCGAGCGCTACCCGGCGGTCGCACCGCCCAGCGTCAGCATCTATGCCAGCTATCCCGGCGCCAGCCCGCAGACATTGAATGATGCGGTGGTTGGCCTGATCGAGCGCGAGCTGTCCAGCGTCAAGCACCTGCTGTACTTCGAATCGTCGGTGGACACCTCCGGTGAAGCGTCGATCACCGCCACCTTCAAGCCCGGCACCGACCCTGAGCTGGCGCAGGTAGACGTGCAGAACCGGATCAAGGCGATCGAGCCGCGCCTGCCGCGCAGCGTGCGCCAGAACGGCCTGTTCGTGGAGGCGGCCGACTCCGGGTTCCTGATGCTGGTGGGCCTGCGCTCACCCGATGGCAGTGTCAGCGAAGCGGCGCTGGGCGATTTCATGGCGCGCAACATCATCGAGGAGCTGCGGCGCATCGACGGCGTCGGCCGCGTGCAGCTGTTCGGTGCCGAACAGGCGATGCGGATCTGGCTGGACCCGACCCGCCTGACCGGCTACGGCCTGACCATGGGCGATGTCGCCAGCGCGATCGAGCAGCAGAACCTGGAGATCTCGCCGGGCCGCATCGGCGATTCGCCCGGTGTTCCCGGCCAGCGCATCACCGTGCCCTTGAGTGCCGAAGGCCAGCTGTCCACGCCCGGGCAGTTCGCGGCGATCGTGCTGCGCGCCGGTGCCGATGGTTCGCGGGTGCTGCTGGGCGACGTYGCCCGGGTCGAACTGGGCGCGCAGAGCTATGCCTGGGGCACGCGCGAAGATGGCTATCCGGCGACGGCCGCCGGCGTGCAGCTGCGCCCCGGTGCGAATGCGGTGCGTACTGCCACGGCGGTGCGCGAACGCATGGCCGACCTGCAGCCGCTGCTGCCGCAGGGTGTCGAATCCAGCATTCCGTTCGATACCGCGCCCTTCGTGAAAGTATCGATCCAGAAGGTGCTGCAGACCCTGATCGAGGCGATGCTGCTGGTGTTTGCAGYGATGTACCTGTTCCTGCAGAACTGGCGCTATACGCTGATCCCCGCCCTGGTCGCGCCGATCGCGCTGCTGGGCACCTTCGCGGTGATGCTGGCGCTGGGGTTCTCGATCAACGTATTGACCATGTTCGGCATGGTGCTGGCGATCGGCATCATTGTTGACGACGCGATCGTGGTGGTCGAGGGCGTGGAGCGGATCATGGCCGAAGAGGGGCTGCCGCCGCGCGAGGCCACGATCAAGGCGATGCGTGAGCTGACCGGTGCGGTGATCGGCATCACCCTGGTGCTGACGGCGGTGTTCATCCCGATGGCGCTGGCCAGTGGTTCGGTTGGTGCGATCTACCGCCAGTTCAGCGTGGCGATGTCGGTGTCCATCCTGTTTTCGGCCCTGCTGGCGCTGAGCCTGACCCCGGCGCTCTGCGCGACGCTGCTGCGGCAGGGCACACGTGGTCACCATGGCCGCGGCGGCGTGTTCGGTGCGTTCAACCGCGGCTTCGAGCGCATGACCGGGCGTTACCAGCAGGGCGTGGCGGCCGTACTGCGGCGCAGTGGCCGGGTGATGGGCCTGTTCGCTGCCTTGCTGGTGGCACTGCTGATCGGCCTGCATTGGTTGCCGGGTGCGTTCCTGCCGGAAGAGGACCAGGGCTATTTCATGACTTCCATCCAGCTGCCGGCCGAAGCAACCGCCGAGCGTACGCTGGCGGTGGTCGAAGCTTACGAACAGCATGTCGCCTCGCGGCCGGCGATCGCGTCCAACCAGGCCATCCTCGGCTACAGCTTTTCCGGTTCCGGCCCAAGTGCGGCGCTGACCTACACCATGTTGAAGGACTGGGGTGAACGCGGCGGCAGCACCGCATCGGACGAGGTGAAGGCGGCGCAGCAGGCCATGGCAACGGTCCCGGAAGGCGAGGTGATGAGCGTGATGCCGCCGGCCATCGACAGCCTTGGCCGTTCCTCCGGCTTCTCGCTGGCGCTGCAGGCGCGTACCGGACAGGGCCAGGCCGAGCTGCGCGCTGCCCTGCAGCAGCTGTTGAAGCTGGCAGAGGCAAGTCCGTTGCTGGCCGATGTGAATGCCGATGGCCTGCCGGCGGGCAGCAATGTACGGCTGGACATCGATCGCGCCAAGGCCGAAGCGATGGGCGTGGCGTTCACCGACATCAGTGCCACGTTGTCGGCGGCAATGGGCTCGCAGTACGTCAACGATTTTCCAAATCGCGGGCGCATGCAGCAGGTGATCATGCAGGCCGATGCGCCGTACCGGATGGAGCTGGAGGACGTGCTGAAGCTGTATGTCCGCAACAGCGAAGGCGGCATGGTGGCACTGTCCGAGCTGGTCACCCCGCACTGGACCGAGGCGCCGCTGCAGCTGCAGCGTTACCTGGGGTTCCCGGCATTGAATCTGTCCGGCACACCTGCCGGCGGGGTGTCCACCGGCCAGGCGATGGTCGAGATGGAGCGCCTTGCCCAGCAGCTGCCAGCGGGCTTCGCCCTGCAGTGGACCAGCCAGTCGCTGCAGGAGCGTGAGTCCGGCGCACAGGCGCCGTGGTTGCTGCTGCTGTCGATGCTGGTGGTGTTCCTGGTGCTGGCGGCGTTGTACGAGAGCTGGTCGATCCCGCTTGCGGTGATGCTGGTGGTGCCGTTGGGCCTGCTCGGCGCTGTTGCTGCGGTGTTGCTGCGCGAGATGCCCAATGACGTGTTCTTCAAGGTCGGCATGATCACGGTGATCGGACTTTCGGCGAAGAACGCGATCCTGATCGTCGAGTTCGCCCGCCAACTGCAACAGCAGGGACGCGGTCTGGTCGAGGCGACCATCGAAGCAGCACGCCTGCGATTGCGACCGATCGTGATGACCTCGCTGGCGTTCGCGCTGGGCGTGGTGCCGCTGATGCTGGCGCAGGGGGCTTCAAAGGAAACGCAACAGGCCATCGGTACCGGCGTGTTCGGCGGCATGGTCAGTGCGACCGTGTTGGCCGTGTTCTTCGTGCCGGTGTTCTATGTGGTGGTGCAGGGGGCGCAGCAGTGGCTTGCGCAGCGCCTGCGCCGACGCCGGCCGACGCCGGGAGGGAGCGTGGATGGAAAGCAGGTGGATGGAAAGCAGGAACCCTGAGGGCCTGTACGAGGCGCAGCTGCGCGTGTTGGAGCAGCAGCTGCGGGATGCGCTGCTGGACGGCGACCATGGCGCAGCCACTGCGCTGCTGTCACCGGTGTTGTTCATGATGGACGGGCAG
>NZ_JBFTNR010000245.1:0-5232 GCF_056665995.1 Stenotrophomonas sp. 05L44_2 | reverse complement strand
ATCTGGTAGATGCCAACCTTGGTTGGCACGCCGCTACACCATCCCACCATTGGCCCGCAGCACCTGGC
Source organism: Stenotrophomonas sp. 05L44_2 (assembly GCF_056665995.1). Lineage (NCBI taxonomy): Bacteria > Pseudomonadati > Pseudomonadota > Gammaproteobacteria > Lysobacterales > Lysobacteraceae > Stenotrophomonas > Stenotrophomonas sp. 05L44_2. The sequence continues at coordinate 5,164 of NZ_JBFTNR010000245.1, read as the reverse complement.
CATTGATCCAGCCGCCATCGGCACCGGCCAGGAACGCCACCGCGCCGGCGATGTCTTCCGGCGTACCCAGCCGCTCCAACGGATTCATCTTCGCCAGCCGATCAATCAGTTCCGGCGACTTCCCGTCCAGGAACAGATCGGTGGCGGTCGGCCCGGGCGCCACCGCGTTCACGGTGATGCCGCGCCCACGCAGTTCCTTGCTGAGAATCGCGCCCATGGTCTCCACCGCGGCCTTGCTGGCGGCATACACGCTGTAGTTTTCCAGCTTGATGCCAACCACGCTGGTGGACAGGGTGACGATGCGACCACCGTCGCGCACGCGCCGCGCGGCCTCGCGCAGCACATTGAATGCACCCTTGAGGTTGATGCCGATCACACGGTCGAACAGGGCATCATCGCTGTCGGCCAGTGCGGCCAACTGCAGCACGCCGGCACTGTTGACCACCACATCGATGCCACCGAAGCGTGCCTCGATGGCGTCGAACAGCGCGTGCACGGCCTGCGGTTCGGCGACATCGGCCTGCAGGGCGATGGCATGCCCTCCGCTGGCGGTCAGTTCGGCAGCCAGTGCTTCGGCCTCATTACGGCGGCCGGCATAGTTGATCACCACGGCATGGCCGTCGGCGGCCAGCCGGCGCGAGATGGCAGCGCCGATGCCACGGGAGCCCCCGGTGACCAGGGCGACAGAGCGGGAAGCAGAGGAGGTCATGGCAGATTCCAGAAGTGCGCGCCGGCATGGCGCACGGCCATCTTGGTCTCTCCGCCGTCGCGGATAATCATGGATAATCCGGAAACATCATCCGGCCGCCCGAACAATGGACAGATTCACCGCCCTGCGTGCGTTCGTGCGGATCGTCGAACGCCACAGCTTCAGCCGTGCCGCCGAAGACCTGGGGCTGCCGCGGGCCACGGTGACCGACGCGATCAAAGCACTGGAGCAGCGTCTGGGCGTGCGCCTGCTGCATCGGACTACGCGCGTGGTGGTGCCGACGCTGGAAGGCGAGGCCTTCTACGGCCGCTGTCTGCGCCTGATCGCGGACATGGACGATGCCGAAGCCGCGTTCCGTGACGTGCCGCCACGCGGGCCGCTGCGCATCGAGGTGCACGGTACGCTGGGGCGCCACCTGTTGTTTCCGCATCTGCCGGATTTCCTGCAGCGGTACCCGGACATCGAACTGGAGGTCAGCGAGGGCGACCGCTATGTCGACCTGCTGCGCGAGGGGGTGGATGGGGCCATCCGCGTGGGCACCCTGGCCGACAGCGATCTGGCCGCACGGCGCCTGGCGTTGCTGCGCGAGGTCACGGTGGCGTCGCCCGCCTACGTGAAGTCACACGGGCGGCCGGAAAACATCGCGTCGCTGGCGGCGGGACACCAGATGGTCGGCTACCGTTCCAGCGCCACCGGCCAGCTCATTCCGCTGGAGTTCCAGCAGGGCGGGCAGGTTCGCCACGTGCCGCTGCCGGCACGCGTGCGGGTGTCCGGTGCCGACGCCTTCCTCGGTGCCGCGTTGGCCGGGTTGGGCATCATCCAGGCACCGCGCTACCGGATGGACCCTTACATCGCGCGCGGGCAGTTGCTGGAGCTGTTGCCCGGGATGCCACCCACACCGAGCCCGGTCAGCCTGGTCTATCCGCGCAACCGTACGCCATCGCCGCGGCTGCGGGTGTTCATCGACTGGGTGGCGGCTGTGTTCGAGCACGCAGGCTGACGCCGACCTATCGGTCAACCCAGGCCGGGCAGCGGCGCGTGCGATGACACCAGCTGGCGGTCGCGCAATGCCTGCCAGAACGCGGTGGGAATCGTCGCCCCGGCCAACGCCAGGTTCTCGGCGATGCGCTCGGGACGGCTTGCACCGGGAATCGCCGCTGCCACTGCCGGGTGCGCCAGCGAGAACTGCAGCGCGGCGGCGCGCAGGTCCACCTGGTGTTCTGCCGCAACGTCGCGCAATGCCTGCACGCGGGCCAGCACCTCTGGCGTGGCGGTCTGGTATTCGTAATGCGCGCCGCCGGCAAGGATGCCGGAGTTGTACGGCCCGCCGACCACGATGCCGACGCCACGTGCAACGCTGTCCGGCATCAACCGCTGCAGGGCCTCTTCGTGGTCGAGCAGGGTGTAGCGCCCGGCAATCAGGAAGCCATCCGGGTCGGCCTGCTGCAGCGCCATCTCGCAGGGCTGCACGCGGTTGACGCCCAGGCCCCAGGCCCTGATGACACCTTCCTCACGCAGGCGGGTGAGCGCCACGGCGGCGCCGTCCATCGCCTGCTGGAAGACCTCCTTCCAGGCATCGCCATGGAAGTCACGCGCCGGATCATGGATCCAGACGATGTCCAGGCGATCGGTACGCAGGCGCTGCAGGCTCTCCTCGATCGCGCGCAGGGTGCCGTCAGCGCTGTAGTCGTAGACGATGCGGTTGGGCAGGCCATGCTCGAACAGGCCACCTTTCTCACCAAGGTCACGCCGGGTGGTGTCTTCCACCTCGTCCAGCACACGGCGGCCGACCTTGCTGCTCAGTACATAGGCATCACGGTCGTGATGCTGCAGGGCCTCGCCCAGGCGCAGTTCGGCCAGGCCAGCGCCGTACATCGGTGCGGCGTCGAAGTAGCGGATGCCCTGCTGCCAGGCTGCCTCGACGGTATCCAGCGCCTCCTGCTGGGGAATGTTGCGGTACATGTTGCCCAACGGTGCGGTGCCGAAGCCGATGGGCGAGGGAATGGAAAGTCGCATGGGAATCTCGTGGGGAAGGGACATTCAGTCGTGCGGGGGCAGCGCCTGCAGCGTGCCCTGCATGCGGTGGAAGCGGCCGTCGGTGGCGGTGAACCACGCCAGCGAATGGCCGTGCAGGAAGTCATCGACGTGCACCACGGTGGCACCGTCGGCTTCCTGCCAGGAAATGGCATAGATGCCCTCGGCAACCTGCCGCCACTCGCAGCTGGCTTCGCCGTGGGCACCGGCATAGATACCGGAGACGATGGCGTAGTGCACGCGATGGCCATCAGCGCTGTAGCGGTTGTCGGCGGCCAGGCCGTCATAGCTGACCCGGAACCGGCGACCGGCAAACATCGGCGGGGCGTCGCTCATCGGATCGCCACCGGGTTGATGTTGACCTGGGTGGAGCCGACGTACAGCGGCTGGCCGAGCACGAACAGGAATTCCCACGCCTTGTCGCGCACCAGCGCGCGGCTGTCGATCAGTTCCAGGTTGTAGATGCCGCGCTTGGCCAGCATGTACTGGTTCACCGGGAACTCGTCGGCGCCGTGCGGATTGGGGTAGACCTCCGAGGCCCAGGTGTCACCGCCGAAGGCGACGATGCCCTGGTCGGCCAGCCACTTCGCCGCGTCCATGCCGATGCCCGGCTCGACCTCCAGGAACTGCGCGTTGTCCTTGCCGATCAGCTCCAGCCAGCCGGTGTTGAACAGCACCACATCGCCCTTGCGCAGGGTCAGGTGCTGCTGCTTCAGCACGGCCTGGATGTCGGCGACGCTGAACTCGGTGCCGCCGGGCACGATGGCCTTGCCGTAGTACGCGGTCATGTCCAGCACCACGCCGCGTGTGACCAGCGGCGGCACCTTCTCCACGCCCAGCCTGCGCACGCCATCGACGCTGACGAAGTCGGCGGCCTTGTTGCCGTTGTAGTAGACGTTGTCGATGCCGATGTGACCAATGCCGTTGAGCTGGGTGCCGACACCGGTCCAGGCGTTCACCAGTTCATCGTTGAAGGTGAATCTGTTCGGGCCCAATGACTTGCCGGCCTGTTGCCCGACCTGCACGTTGTACAGGCGGAAGCTGCGATGGCGAAAGGCGGGCAGGTTCTTGTCCACCGGTACCGCCAGCGGATACGTCTTGCCGGTCTTCACCAGCGACACCGCCTGCTTGACCACATCGGCGGTGAGCAGGTTGGCCGCGCCGATCTCATCGTTGGCGCCGTATGCCGAGGGATACCAGTCCGCAGCGAGAGCGGCGGAGGGCAGCGGGAGCGAGGCCAGTGCAAGCAGGGCCAGGGAGGTGATGTTCATTGCGGGGCTCCAGTGCCGGTCACGCATGCGCCGCGAACTGCGGCAGCACGTACTCGGCGATTTCGTGGAAGGTGTCGGCCAAAGGCCGTTCGTTGCGGCGGAAGTGCAGGCCGATGTGATCGACGCCGGCGGCCTGCATCGCCTGCAGTTCGGCCAGCAGCGCATTGCGGCCGCCGCGCAGGCCGAAGCGCCAACGCTGCAGCGGTGCGTCGGCCCGTTCCAGCAGATCCAGGTGGATGAAGCTTGCATAGGGTTTGTTGCCGGCTACCGCGCGCCACGCCGCCACGCGGTGGGCATGTTCCTGGGGCGTGCCGGGGTAAGCCAGGCAGCCGTCCATATGTGCGCCGATCCAGGCCGGCTGCTGCTGCGCCAGGCCGGCCACCAGCAGCGGCAGCGCCCGACCATCGGCAGGCAGTACTTCCAACCCCTGCGGCAGCCGTGCAGCGGTGCCTTCGCGCAGCAGCCCGATCTGCTCGCGGAAGCGCGTGCCACGGGTGTCGAAGTCGCGGCCGAACAGCGGGTACTCCACCGGCCGGTCGCCGCTGGCAACGCCCAGCAGCAGGCGATCGCCACTGAGCTGCTGTACGCTGCGTGCCGACTTCAACGTCAGCAGAGGTTCGCGGATCGGCAGCACCACCGCGCCGGTCCCCAACAGGATCTCTTCGGTGATGCCGGCCAGGTAGCCGAGATAGGTGAACACTTCGAACACCTGCGCGGCATCGCCGAATGCCGGGTCGTACACCGGCACGTCGCGCACCCACAGCGCACGGAAGCCGAGGCGGTCGGCCAGCCTGGCAAGGTCGGCGTGCTGCTGCAGGTCCGGTTCGCCCGGCAGGCGGCGCGCAATGCGTCGTGCCTGTTCGCCCAGCGGCGTCCAGTCGTTGTCCAGCGGCGCTTCAATGCCAATGCTGAAGCCGCCCGCCTGCAGTCGTGTCAACGCAGTAGCCATCAGCGCGTGCTCCTCAGTCCCAGGCAGGCGCCAGGCCCGGCGGGTCGACTTCGCGGCCGTTGCGTTCAAGTGCGGCGATCGCAGCCATGTCTTCGGCATCCAGCTGCAGCTCGCGGGCAAGCAGGTTGCTGGCCAGGTTTTCGCGCTTGGTCGAGGAAGGAATGACGGCGTAACCCAGCTGCAGCGCCCAGGCCAGTGCGA
>NZ_JBFTNR010000244.1:0-6764 GCF_056665995.1 Stenotrophomonas sp. 05L44_2 | reverse complement strand
TGACAGATCTCGTGGGGCAGCGGGGGCGGGGTGAATCAGTTTCCAGGCGATGACAGCGCCGGCCAGCGGCAGCCACACCCAGCGCAGTTCCGACAGCAGGGTGGCCAGGCCGCGCGCGCTGAAGAACTGCGGCGCGAACGGCGACACGCGGATCGGCCGCCAGGGCGCGAAGAAGCGGTGTTCGCTCCAGGGCCAGGCCAACGCAACGCCAAGGCCGCCGGAGGTCAACGCATCCAGCAGCGGATGGCTGGCGGCGCAGACGAACACGAACACCGCCGCTTGTACGGTAGATGCCAACCTTGGCTTTGCCGTGGTAGGTGCCAACCTTGGTTGGCACAGCACCGCCAACCAAGGTTGGCGACTACCGGAGCTGAGCGGCGCCGACCCAGGTCGGCGGCTACCAAAGAACGCCAACACCGCCGCCAACGCCGCCAGCACGCAGGCGAACAGCAACGAGTGGCTGGCCCCCCGATGGCCGAACGCATCGGCGTAGGGAATGTGCAGGGCAAACGCGAGTACATCGGCGTCGGGCAGCATCGCCGCGATCACGCCGGCGCCCAGCAGGCGCGGCGGAATGCGGCCGCGATCAGCAGCGCACCACAACGCCAGTGGCACCGCCGCGTGGGTGATGATCGAAGGCATCAGTCACGCACCGTGGTAGTGCCGGCCAGGCTGCGCTCTGGTAGGTGCCAACCTTGGTTGGCACAGAAGCGCCGACCAAGGTCGGCCTCTACCAGAGCGGACGGTACCCATCAGCAATCATCCAACCGGAACGCATCGCGCAGCCAGTGCAGCTGCGGTGGTTCGCCCGTGGCTTCAACCACGTCGAAGCGGCAGGGCGCATCGGCCACGGCGGGGTGTTCCTGCAGGTACAGCTGCGCAGCGTGGATCAGGCGCCGGCATTTGCGCGGATCGACCGAGGCCGCGCCGCCACCGAAGTCCTGTCGTGCGCGGTAGCGCACTTCCACGAACACCACGGTGCCGGCGTCATCCATCATCAGGTCCAGTTCACCGCCGCGATAACGCACGTTGCGTGCGCGCGGCCGCAACCCGGCCTGCTGCAGATGCTGCTCGGCGGCGGCTTCCACCGCCGAGCCACGTTGCAGGTGCTCAGCGACCACCGGCGATCGGCATCGGCCGGCCACCGCTGAAGGTCGACCATGCCGGCTGGCGCAGGATGTTGCCGTTGCTGTCCAGGTACAGCGTGCCGGTGGCGCCGTCCAGGCCGCCTTCGGTGGCCAGCTTGTCCAGGTAGGCGCTGATCTTCCACGCATCGGCGCCGAAGGCGAACAGGCGGCTGGCGGCGCCGCGCGCGCTGGGCAGGGTCTGCGTGACCTGGGCAGCGGACGGCACGCCGGACACGCTGCGCACGTTCCAGGCTTCGTTCGGGTAGATGATGCCGTCCAGCGCCACGTCTTCTTCGACCTTGCCACTTCCGGTGGTCAGCTGCGAGGTACCCACGCGGGTGGCACCACCGGCACCGGCCAGCGCCAGCTGCGGGGCCAGCAGGCGGGCCTGCGGTGCACGTACGGCCAGGAACACAGCATCGACCGCGCCAGCGTTGCGCACCTGCGCGCTGACATCCCCCACGGTTTCGCTGATCGCGATGGTGGTGGCGACGCTGCCGCCGCGCTGGGCAAAGCGCTGGGCGAAGGCGGCTGCGGCGCGACGGCCGGTGTCGTCGCTGCTGTTGATCACCAGCGCCTTGCTGCGCTCGCGGCCACGCATGTATTCGGCGGCGACGATGCCGTCGTCCTCCGGTGCCAGCGAGAAACCGGCGCTGCCGGCGGGCGGTGCATCCTTGCCGCGGTTCAGGCCGAGGACCGGTACCGGCAGCTGCTGGCGGCCGTACACGGCATCCACCTCGTCGCGGCCGAGCGGGCCCACCACGAAGTCGGCGCCGGACGCCACGGCCTTGTCATACGCGGCCAGCGCACCGGCCGGGGTACCGGCGGTGTCGAAGAAGTTGACCTCCGGACGACGGCGGGTTTCACCGTAGTAGGCGCTGAGCAGGCCATCGCGCACCGGCTGTGCGGCAGTGGCCAGGCGACCACTGAGCGGCAGCAGCACGGCCAGCTTGGCCGGCGGGCGGTAGCCATCGCTCATCGCCGGCGGGCGCTTGCTGGTGTCGAACTGGGCGGCGCCATCGCGATCGAACGGGCGCGGCAGCGGCAGGCCACGGGCGATCAGTGCACGGCCTGCAAAGTTGTACAGCGGGTCATTGGCCGGCAAGGCGGCGGCGCGGCTGCGCAGGGTGGCATCGTCGAGGGTGCCGAGCAGGCCGGAGATGGCGGCCTGGTTCTCGCTGCGCGCGGTGCCGGTCAGGCCGGCATGCGCACGGGCGCGTTCGGTGGCGGCGCCAAAGGCATCGCCGGTGGCCTGCAGGGCACTGGCGCGGGCCAGCGACCAGCGCGTGCGCAGGCTTGGGTGCACGTTGTCGGCATGATCCTTCAGCAGGGCCAGTGCCTGCGCCGGCTGCTTGTCTGCCAGCGCCAGCTCGGCGCTGGCCAGCTGGTAACGCTGCAGGCTGGCGCCGGTCAGCTGGCGGGCGGTCACCTGGCCCAGCAGGCTGCGCGCGCGTGCGCTGTCGCCGGCCAGGTGCCAGGCCCAGGCCGCATCGGCCAGTGCGTTGCTGCGGGCACCGCCACGCAGGGTCGCGGCCAGCGCTTCCAGTTGCAGGGCGGCGTCGCGCGGCTTGCCTTGTTCAATCAGCGCCAGCGCCTGGCTCTGGGCCGGCGATTCGGGCGTGCTGACGAGGCTGGTGGTGGCGCAACCGGCCAGCAGCATCAACGACAGCGACAGGGCAGAGATGCGTGCGGCGGGCTTGTTCATGATCGGGTCCATGCGATGAGGGCAGCGGCCTTGGCCAGGTACACGCTAGGATTCTACCCTTGCCCCGTGAGTACCGCTGAAATGAGTGTCCCAACCCTGTATGTCGTCGCCACGCCGATCGGCAACCTGGCCGATCTGAGCCCGCGCGCGCAGGAGGTATTGCGTTCGGTGGCGGCCATCTGCGCCGAGGACACCCGCCGCAGTGGCCAGCTGCTGTCCCATTTCGGCATCCAGCAGCCGCTGGTGGCCCTGCACGAACACAACGAAGAGGCCCTGGCCCAGCGCCTGGTGGCGCGGCTGCAGGCGGGCGAGTCGCTGGCGCTGGTCAGCGATGCAGGCACCCCGCTGGTCAGCGATCCGGGCTTCCGGCTGGTGCGTGCCGCGCGTGCTGCCGGCATCAAGGTCAGCCCGATTCCCGGCGCCTGCGCGGCCATCGCTGCGCTGAGCGTGGCCGGCCTGCCCAGCGACCGCTTCAGTTTCGAGGGATTCCTGCCGGCCAAGGCCAGCGGCCGCCGCGATCGCCTGCAGGGGCTGGCCGGCGAAGTGCGCACGATGGTGTTCTACGAATCCTCGCACCGCATCACCGAGTCGTTGGCCGACATGGCGGCGATCTTTGGCGGCGAGCGCCCGGCCGTGCTCGCGCGCGAGCTGACCAAGCTGTTCGAGACCGTGCTGGATGGCGACCTGGCCGGGCTGCTGGCGCAGGTGGAAGCCGATGACAACCAGCGCAAGGGCGAGTTCGTGGTGATGGTGCAGGGCGCTGGCGACGATGCCGAGGCGCAGCTGGCACATGGCCGGCACGTCTACGCCAAGCTGAGCGAGCACCTGCCACCGTCGACCGCGGCCAAGCTGGCGGCCGAGTTGACCGGCGCACCGCGCAAGGCGTTGTACGGCAGTTGAGTGGGTGAAGGAGATCCACGCCATGCGTGGATGAAAACAGCCCGGAATGCAGTAGATCCACGCCATGCGTGGATGAAGTGGCCCTGGACAAGGATGAGGACGATGTCGGCAAAAGGACTTTCACTGGTGTTGGCTCTGGTCGTTTCCGCCCACGCGTGGGCGGGCGAGGAGATCGACCCATCGGATCTGGGGCGTGGCTTCACCGGCTATGAGCTGTTCGATCCTGGCCTGGTGCAGTTGCGGCAGGGCCCGTATGTGGAAGGCAACCACGCGATCGTCATCTACACCGCCGCACGGGAAGCCGTGGACCTGGCCGAGGGCTGCCCGCAGGTGGACCCCGCTGCGCGCGAAGCGATCGAGCAGGCCTACCAGCAGATGGCGGCCAGCCAGCACCGGTATGTAAGTGCGCGCCAGTGGACGCGGCTGCGCGAGGCGCTGCACGGCAGCTACAAGCAGCCGCCGCTGCGTGGCGTGCTGGAATGTGGCGCGTTTGCCATGCAGGCCCCGCATTTCGATGAACGTATGGCGGGGCGCCTGCTCGCCCACACCGAGATGTCGCGCTCGGCCAACGGTGCCGTCGATGATCGCGCCGACGCGTTGCGGCCCGTGCTGGGGTTGGGGATGGCGGGAGGGACGTTGGTCAATCACGTGCTCAACGGCAGCAACGCCGAGCGGGCCGGCCTGAAGGCAAATGACGAGGTGCTGTCGGTGCAGGGCACCGCCGTGGCGACGACCTACGGCATCGAACAGGTCCTTCGCGCGTACGCGCCCGGTGATCGCATCCAGCTGAAGGTGCGCCGCACGGTGCTGGATCTGGCAACCGGGGCCTCGTCGCAGGAGCTGGATATCGGGCTGGTGCTCCAATCGCGGGCGGCGCTGCTGGCGCGTTGAACCTGCAGGTGCGGTGCGCAGCCACGCGTGTCGTGGCTCTACTGCTGGGGCAGATGAACCGCACGCCGCAATCAAACCGGCAGGGCGGGCCCGCGTACGCTAGAATGCGCGCGGCGGAGTCGGCCAGACAGTCGCGTCATCCCTTCGGGGGTGCCGAGGAAAGTCCGGGCTCCATAGGGCAAGGTGCCAGGTAACGCCTGGGCGGCGCAAGCCGACGGAAAGTGCAACAGAAAGATACCGCCTACGTCTTCTTCGGAAGGCCGGTAAGGGTGAAATGGTGCGGTAAGAGCGCACCGCGAGTCTGGCAACAGACCGGTACGGCAAACCCCACCTGGAGCAAGACCAAATAGGGATCCATTGGCGCGGCCCGCGTTGGATCCGGGTAGGTTGCTTGAGCGTTGCGGCGACGTAACGCCTAGAGGAATGACTGTCCACGACAGAACCCGGCCCGAAGATCCAGAAGTTGCCGGCCAGCGGCCGGCACTACCGGGACAATGACCGGGCTCAACCCGGCGTGCGGTACTGCCCGGCGGAAATGAACTGCGAGAAGCGCTCGCACCACACCACCACGGTGGTGAACTGGTCCACGTCCACATTGGCCGGCACGTCCACCAGGAAGCGGTTGAAGGTCTTGACCTCACCGACGCGCTGGGCCTTGTCCTTGATCTTCAGAAAGTCCGCTTTGTTGTCGACGAAGTCCTGGACCAGGTAGACCTTGTAGTCAGGACCCGGGCCCATCTTGCCGTTGAAGGCGACCTGGCGCGCGCTGACGCTGACCTTGCCTTCGGCCCAATGCACCGCGTCACTGCCTTTGAGGTCGCGACGGAAGGTGGTGTGGTAAGTGGCGTCGGCCATCGCCGCCTGCACCTGCGCGAGCGGCGGGTCATCGGGAGCGATCAGGATGGGCAGCAAATACACGCCCAGGCCGAAGCCAAGGCCGAGGGTGAGCAGGTGGGTGGCGAGCAGGATGAGGATGCGGCGCACGGGGCCTCCTTATGGGTGTGGATCGCGCGGCATGGCGCCGGGCAGGGCTACCTTGGGAGGCTGAGGGCGACATTTATAGACACAGTGCCGAAGGCGAAAAGGGCACAGCGGAGTGCCTGTGACGCTGAAGCCCTTGTGGCAGAAGCGGGTATTGGTCGCGCCCGGAAGCTGAATGACGCATTTGACCTGTCCCGTCGACGGCCCATTTGATGGAAAACACGACACGCCGGGCGCCAGAGTGCCGGCCAGCGGCCGGCACTACCGTTCCAGTCAGAAAATGACGTGACCCTGTCCGCTGGGTACGCCCTGCGGACCAAAGCGGCGCTCGTGGATTTCGCCGTGGCCGTTGCCATCAATCAGCAGCACGGTGCTGGCGCGGGTGCCGTAATCGTCACCACGGATGAAAGCGGGGCTGAGCCAGCGTTCGCGTTCCAGGCCGATGCCGGTATCGGGCAGGTCGCTGTCGACCGGGCGATGTTCATCGGCCAGGGCATCCCACAGTGGGGTCAGGTCCGGGGTCAGCGCCCTTTCCCGTTGGGAAAGGGATCCGACCCCGTCTTGCTCCAGCCACGCCAACAGCGCATCCATCAGCCGCCGGGTCTTCGGCCAGGGCGCATCAAGCGCGCCGTTGGACATGCCGTGCACACCCGGGCCAAGCGTCTGCCGCTCGGCCGGGTGGTTGCCCAGATACTCCAGGCTGTGGCCATCGGCCAGCAGCAGGTTGAACGGGGCATAGGCAGTGGAGATCCCGGCCAGGCGTTCTATATGCATACCCGCCGGATCGCGGCCACGCAGGTAGTCGGCCACCAGGGCGCCACGCGATGGCCCGGTCTGGGAAGCCTGCGGATCGCGGACGTTGGTCACCACCGCCATCCGGCCGCCGGCACCCACCCCGGCCCAGCCGCCGCCCGAGCGCAGGTCGCGTCCGCCGATGACCGACGTCTCATCCTGCCAGGGGGCCAGGGCCGCGGTCGGGCGGGCGTGGAACTCATCACGGTTGCCGGCCATCACCAGCCGCCAGCGCGGGTGGTGCAACCAGCCAATAGCAAGCAGGCACATGGCGCCATTGTGCCCGGTTTGCGCAGTCCGACGTCGCTTTCGGCCCGTTCCGGATGAATGCGCAGCCCGTGTTTCACGCGCCCTCCACACCCCTGAAC
>NZ_JBFTNR010000243.1:0-5282 GCF_056665995.1 Stenotrophomonas sp. 05L44_2 | reverse complement strand
GCACTGCGCCGTTGGCTGGACAACACCTGGCGAGGCCGCAAAAGAAAACGCCCCAGCGCAGGGCCGGGGCGTTTTCGTGCCTCAGGTCAGGCAGGTATCAGAATTCCTGCCAGTCTCCATCAGCCAGTTCGGTGGCCATGGATCGGCCGCCAGTGCTGCGGCGGGCCGGCGGTGCGGCCGCTGCCGGAGCCGGGGCTGCCGGTGCCGACGCGCGCGGTGCCGGTGCGCGCGTGGCGACCACGGCTTCGGCTTCGTCGACCACGAAGATCGAGACCGCCTCGCTGAGGTGGCCCGCCTGTTCTTCCATCGCACGTGCGGCGGCGGTGGCTTCTTCCACCAGCGCGGCGTTCTGCTGGGTGGTTTCGTCCATCTGCACCACGGTCTGGTTGACCTGTTCGATGCCGGCGCTCTGCTCCTGCGAGGCAGCAGAGATCTCGGACATGATGTCAGTGACGCGCTGCACCGAGGCAACAATTTCGCCCATGGTGGCGCCGGCCTTGTGCACCAGTGCCGAGCCGTCGTTGACCTTGCCGACCGAGTCGTCGATCARGCCCTTGATTTCCTTGGCGGCGGCGGCCGAGCGCTGGGCGAGGGTGCGCACTTCGCTGGCGACCACGGCGAAACCACGGCCCTGTTCGCCSGCMCKGGCCGCTTCMACSGCGGCGTTCAGCGCCAGGATGTTGGTYTGGAAKGCAATGCCGTCGATGACCGAGATGATTTCCGCGATCTTCTTCGACGAGGCCTGGATGGCCGACATGGTGGTGACCACCTGGCCGACCACTTCGCCACCCTGCGATGCCACGCCATGCGCGCCGATGGCGAGCTGGTTGGCCTGGCGSGCGTGCTCRGCRTTCTGGCGCACGGTGGAGGTCAGTTCYTCCATCGAGGCGGCGGTTTCTTCCAGRTTSGCGGCCTGCTGTTCGGTACGGCGCGACAGGTCGCTGTTGCCGGAGGCGATTTCACCGGCGGCCGAGCTGATCGCACGGCTGGACTGCTTGATGCGGGTGACGATCTCGCTCAGCTGCGCGGCGGTGGCATTGGCATCGTCGCGCATGCGGGCGAACACGCCCTGATAGTCGCCGTGCATGCGCACGGTCAGGTCACCCTGCGACAGTGCGGCGAGCAGGCCGGAAATCTGTTCGATGCTGCCCGAGTTGGCGTCCAGCAGGCCGTTGATCTGCTGGGCCAGCTGCAGGAAGAAGCCTTCCTTGTCGTTGGCATCGATGCGGCCGGACAGGTCGCCGGCAGCGGCCTGGGCGATCACCCGTGCCACTTCCGCCTCGACCTGCGCTTCCTGGGTGCGGTCGCGCCATTCCACCACGTAGCCGACGGTGTCGCCGTCTTCGTTGCGGATGGTCGACACGACCTGGGCGAACTGGGCATCGCCATACTGCATCGGGCGGCGGGCAACGCCATGCTGCTTGAGGTTGGCCAGCAGGGTGTTGTCCATCTCACCACGGTGCTCGAGCACGGTGACCGGCTTGCCGACCAGCGAGGCGTGGACGTCGAAGTCGGGCAGGTCGCGGCGCAGCTCGTCCTGGTACTGGGCCAGGGTCTGCTGCAGGGCGCGGTTGCTGTAGACGATGGTGTTGTTGGGGTCGGTGAGGTAGACGCCGGTCGAGCTGTAATCCAGCGCGGTGCGGATGCGCAGGTTCTCGCGGGCGATGGCCTGGTCGGTTTCGGTGCGCTCGCGCAGGTCGCGCTGCATGCGCTGCATGGCCTGCATCAGTTCGCCCACTTCGTCCTGGCGGCTGACGTCGATATGGCCATCAAGCTTGCCACCGGCGACGTCGTTGGCGACCGAGACGGCGCCACGCACGCTGCCGACCAGGGCACGGGCGAACAGCCACACCAGCACCAGGCCGAGCGCGGCGCCGCCGAGCAGGGCGATGACGGTCAGCACGGCCGAGGCGGAGTAGGTGGAGGCGGCTTCGTCGCGCGAGGCGCGGGCGAGGCGGTTGTCTTCGGCGATCAGCGCTTCAAGCGCAGCGCCGGCCTTGCGGTGTTTGGTGCGGGTCTCGCCGACGAAGGTGTCGATCGCATCGTCGGGCAGGTCCAGCTCCAGCATTTCGGTGACGCTGTCATAGGAGGCCAGCGCGTCCTTCCAGTCCTTGGCGAAGGTGTCGAACAGCTTCTTCTGCTGTGCGTTGTCGACCAGCTTCGGATAGTCCTTGATCGACTTGTCCATGCTGGTGCGCAGTTCGACGGCCTGCTTGCGGGCGTCGGCCTTGACGTCGTCGCTGGCGCGGATCAGCTGCTGGTAGGCGCTGTTGCGGTACTCGCCGAGCATGCCGCGCATCTCGCCGGCCATGCGGATGCTTTCCATGCGTGAACCAGCCAGTTCGGTGGTCACGTTGTTCAGCGAATGCAGGCCACGGTAGGCGACGATGCCCTGCAGCAGCATCACCAGCAAGAGGACACCGAAGGTCAGCATGAGCTTCGGCATCAGTTTCAGGTTGTTGATCCACGGCATGGGCGTTGCGATCTCCTAAGGCAGACGCGGCCGGGCGCGGGGCCCGGTTGCAACAGCCACGCCGGCACGCTGGCCGGCGCGGTCTGACGGACAGCGGATTACTTGATGTTGGCCAGCTTCAGGCTGGACGGCGAGCTGACTTCGATTTCCGCGCGCGAGGCGTCGCGCTGGATCTTGCCGATCACGCACACGGTCTTGCCTTCCAGGGTTTCCAGCGGGAAGGAGAACTTGCCGCGGTTCTCGCCGGCGATGCGTGCCGAGAAGGTGTGGCGCGGGAAGGCACCGCCCATGTACAGGAAGGTCGGCTGGCCTTCGGAACCTTCTGCGAAGCGGGCCTTTTCGACCTTGCCGCAGACCATGCCGTCCTTGCCGACGGCGCGCGGTGCCATCTCCGGCGGAATCATCTCGGCCGACTGCGCGAAGGCGGAGGAAGCGGTGGTGGCCAGGACGGCAGCCGAAACGAACGCAAGCAGGGACTTCATCGGGGTGATTCTCCGGGGATGGTGATGGTGGATCCGGCCTTGGCGCGTTCCTGCGCGACCGGCTTCTGTCCCCCTATCGGCGTGGATGAGGGGAACTGAAGGGCTGCGTAACAGAAACGTGAAAAAGGTCCGTTTGCTCAGGCGGCAGCGTCTTCGACGACGTTGGTCTGACCCATGTCGGCGCTGTCCAGCAGGGTTTCGATATCCAGCAGGATCAGCATGCGGTCGTCGTGGGTGCCGATGCCGGAGATGAAGCGGGTGTCGACGGCGGCGCCGAATTCCGGGGTCGGGCGGATCTGCTCGGCCGACAGCGGGATCACGTCGGAGACGCTGTCGACCACGATGCCGACCACGCGGTCTTCCACGTTGAGCACGATCATCACGGTGAAGGCGTCGTAGCGGGCGTCTTCCAGGCGCAGCTTCAGGCGCAGGTCGATCACCGGCACGATGGTGCCGCGCAGGTTGATCACGCCCTTGATGTAGTCCGGGGCATCGGGGACGCGGGTGACGGCGTCGTAGCCGCGGATTTCCTGCACCTTGAGGATGTCCACGCCGTAGTGCTCGGCACCGAGGGTGAAGCTGAGGAATTCGCCATCGGCGCCGGCGGCGGAGCTGTTCTTGTCGTTCATCGAGGGGTCCTGGTTCTGCCGGAAGTGCCGGTGTCAGGCTCGATATCGGCCCCTGGGTGGGGGACTTTAGGCATCTGGTAGTGCCGGCCGCTGGCCGGCAATCCTGCATCCACGCATGGCGCGGATCTACCTGGGAGGGGGGTGGCGGCCGCTGGCCGGCAGTTCCTGCATCCACGCATGGCGTGGATCTACTGGCACCGGTATCCACGCGGTTTCGAGGTTGCCGGCCAGCGGCCGGCACTACCCGCCGTGGGGGTGTCAGAGCTCGCCGTTGCGGCGTGCCTTGCGCTGGCGGTCGATGCGGAAGATGTAGCGCTGGATGGCGCTGTCGCCGCCGCGCGGCAGGTCGTCGAAACGCATGCCGACGCGCTTGACCTCGGTGCCGTTGGGCAGGCGTTGCGGCAGCAGGTTGCAGACCACCAGTTCGATCTGCAGGTCCGGGCCATCGGGCATCGACAGCTGYGCCCGGTAGCGCTGCTGCAGGCTGAAGATGGCGCAGTCGGTGGGCACGGTTACCGCCAGGCCGCCGCCACTGATGTCCACCACCCGCATCGACAAGGCTTCGGCGCGGGCCTCGCCCGGTGGCAGCAGCAATTGCGGTGAGTCGGTGATGGGGGTCTCCAGCCGGTACAGTTCGCGTCGCTGCAGGTGCACCAGTTCATCGGGCAGCGGTGCACGGAACGCCACATGGCCCTCGTTGTCCACGCGCTGCAGGTCATGCAGGCGGAAACGCACCAGTACCCGTTCCAGCTGGGCGAAGCAGAGCAGGTGGTCGGACTGTTCGGCGGCGCGGTTGGAAGCCTCCTGCGGGCTGCCATCGAGCAGCAGGAAATCCTCGTCGTCGTCCAGTTCAAGCAGGGCGGTGGGGAAGGATCGATCGCGGCCGTCGATATGGGCGTTGATCAGTGATCGCTGGTCGATCAGTGAACGCAGCAGCTGCCGCACCTGGCGGGGGTTGCGGACCAGGAAGCGATCATCCGCGGCGTCGGCCGCATGGACTTCGGGCAGTGCAGTGTCGTGGCCGTCGGACATGGAATCTGTGGTCAGGGGCGGGCGCCGACGCGTGTGGGCGCGTGGCTCGAAAGAGGTATCGGCTGCGTTGCGGATTTATGTAGCACCGAACGCACTCGTTTGCTCCGTTGTGCCATGCCCGCGGCGGTCGGGCAAGCGTGGTGCCCGGGCCGGGCATGGCCCGGCGCTGCCTTTCCGCTGACGGGGTGGCGCGCGGCCACCCCGATGCTGCGATCAG
This sequence comes from Stenotrophomonas sp. 05L44_2, assembly GCF_056665995.1. Lineage (NCBI taxonomy): Bacteria > Pseudomonadati > Pseudomonadota > Gammaproteobacteria > Lysobacterales > Lysobacteraceae > Stenotrophomonas > Stenotrophomonas sp. 05L44_2. Next base: position 449 of record NZ_JBFTNR010000243.1, on the reverse strand, counting down.
AACTCCTGCCAGTCGCCGTCACCGGCCAGGGCCGGCTGCGCAACGGGCTTGCGCACGCGCGCGGGTGCGGCGATGGATGCGGGCGCCGCCTTGCGCGGAGCACTGCTGGCCACGGCCATGGCTGCGCGCGGTATCGCATTGCCCGCGCTCGGTGCGGCCAGGCGGAAGCGTGCGACGGCCTCGCCCAGCTGTGCGGCCTGGTCTTCCATCGCCCGCGCTGCGGCGGTGGCTTCTTCCACCAGCGCGGCGTTCTGCTGGGTGGTTTCGTCCATCTGCACCACGGTCTGGTTGACCTGCTCGATGCCGGYSGMCTGTTCCTGCGAGGCGGCGGAGATCTCGGCCATGATGTCGGTCACGCGCTGCACCGACGCGACGATCTCGCCCATGGTGCTGCCGGCCTGGTGGACCAGGCTGGAACCCTCGGCGACCTTGCCGACCGATTCGTCGAT
>NZ_JBFTNR010000242.1:0-5294 GCF_056665995.1 Stenotrophomonas sp. 05L44_2 | reverse complement strand
GATCGATGCTGCCGACCGGCACCACCTCCTCCACTTCCACGATGCAGACCTTGCCGGCCATTGCACAGGCCGGGTTGAAGTTGCGCGCGGTCTTGCGGAACACCAGGTTGCCGGCCTCGTCGGCTTTCCAGGCCTTGACCAGGGCAACGTCGGCGCGCAGCGCGGTTTCCATCACATAGTGCTTGCCATCGAACTCGCGGGTTTCCTTGCCCTCGGCGACCACGGTGCCGTAACCGGTGGCGGTGAAGAACGCSGGRATRCCCGCSCCGCCGGCRCGCAGSYKCTCGGCCAGGGTGCCCTGCGGRTTGAAYTCCAGCTCCAGCTCGCCGGCCAGGAACTGCCGTTCGAATTCCTTGTTCTCGCCCACGTASGACGAAATCATCTTGCTGATCTGCCGGGTTTCCAGCAGCTGGCCCAGGCCGAAGCCATCGACGCCGGCGTTGTTGGAGATCACGGTCAGGCCCTTGGCGCCACTGTCGCGCAACGCGGCGATCAGTGCCTCGGGAATGCCGCACAGGCCGAAGCCCCCCACGGCCAGGGTCTGGCCATCGGCGACCACACCCTGCAGGGCTTGCGCCGCAGAGGCGAAACGCTTGCTGCGCGTGCCGCTGGAAGTTGATTGCTGCATCTCTACTGCCCTACCCGGTGAGAATGCCGCCATTCTAGCGGCACACCCGTTACCGGCTGGGATGCGCCGCAGCATGAACCGGCATGCCGGGCTGCCAATCCGTAGAATGTTCCCTTTCCCGCTTGCGGTGCCCTTGGCAACGCGTGCTGTAGATGGAGAGGACAGGACGACGCATGGCCGAAGTATTCACCGGAGGGGAACTGTCCCGCTGGCTGGATGCCGGGACGCTGGAAAAGGGCAACCACCAGGTGTCGGCAGTGCGCGAGCTGCGCTACCGGTCACCGCTGCTGACCGCCCAGGTCGAGGGCTGGCAGGTGGCGATCGACCTGGATGCCAGCGCCCGCACCCCGCACAGCCCCCTGCAGAGTCGCTGCACCTGCCCGGCTGGCACGCACTGCGAGCATGTCGCCGCGGTGTTGCTGGCCGCACTGCAGAACTCACTGGAGGGTGAACCGGGTTCGCTGCGTGCGGCCGCCGATCCGATACTGCCTACCCTGCAGATCCAGGCGATGACACCGATCCTGCATCTGCACAGCATGGAATACCGACCTGCCTGGCTCACCGAACGTGACCCCTCGCAATGGCTCGACGTCGCCACCGTCGCGTTCGAGTACGACGAACACGTGCGTTTTCTCGACGACCCCTCGCTGTTCGTGCACGACGCCGAGGGCCAGCTCTACCTGCTGCCGCGTGACCTGGCCGGGGAGGCACGGCGCGAGGCTGAACTGCACAGCGTCCACCTGCACCGCGAGCGGCAACCGCGCATCGTGCTGGACGGCGGCGGCCCGTTGTTCGAGCTGCGCAGTTTCGACTGGACCCGCTTCCTGCTGGAGGATGTGCTGCGGCTGGAAGCGCTGGGCTGGAAGATCGAGACTGACGACGCCTTCCGCCACCGCATCACCCGGGTGGAGGACATCGACCTGGATGTCCGGTCGGTGTCCGCTGACAGCAACGAGCTCGACCTGGCCCTGACCATCGATGTCGATGGCCGCAGCATTGCGCTGGTTCCGCTGCTGCAGGGCGTACTGCAGTCCGATCCGCGCTGGCTGCGCGGCCAGCTGGATGCCATTGGCGATGACGAGAATGTATTGCTGACGACGGCAGACAATGAACGTCTTGCCCTGCGGGCAGCGCGGCTGAAGCCGGTGATCGCGCTGCTTGCGGACCTGTTCGGCGACCGTGGGCAACCGCTGCGCCTGCAGGCGCATGATCGCGGACGGCTGCAGGCCCTGCAGGACGCTGCGCAGTTACGGCTGCACAGCAGCAACGATACCCGTGCACGCGTGCAGCGCCTGCTGGACGCCCCGGCGATGAGCGCTGTCCCAGCGCCTCAGGGTTTGCGCGCGACGCTGCGCAGCTACCAGCTTGAAGGCCTGTCATGGCTGCAGTACCTGCGCCAGCAGGGCCTGGGCGGCGTGCTGGCCGATGACATGGGCCTGGGCAAGACACTGCAGACCCTGGCCCATCTGCTGGTTGAAAAGCAGAGTGGCCGCCTGGACAAGCCGGCGCTGGTGGTCGTGCCAACCTCATTGCTGCACAACTGGCAGAGCGAAGCGGCGCGCTTCACCCCGGATCTGCGTGTACTGACCCTGCACGGCCCCGCACGTGACACGCAGTTCGACGCCATTGCCGCCCATGATCTGATACTCACCACCTATCCCCTGCTCTGGCGCGACGAACCGGCGCTGCAGGCGCATTCCTACCATCTGCTGATCCTGGATGAGGCACAGCAGGTGAAGAATCCCAGGTCGCGCGCGGCGGCCACGCTGCGCACGCTGCAGGCGCGTCATCGCCTGTGCCTGACCGGCACCCCGCTGGAGAACCATCTGGGCGAGCTGTGGACGCAGTTCGACTTCCTGCTGCCCGGCCTGCTCGGCAGCGAAAAACAGTTCAACCAGCACTGGCGCCATCCCATCGAGCGCGGCAGCGACCAGCGTCGTGCTCAGCTGCTGGCCCAGCGGCTGCGACCTTTCATCCTGCGCCGGCGCAAGGACCAGGTCGCTTCCGAGCTTCCACCGAAGACGGTCATCACCCGCACCGTGGCAATGGAAGGCGCCCAGCGTGATCTGTACGAAGCCGTGCGTGCGGCGATGGAAAAGCAGGTCCGCGATGCGATCAACGGCAGCGGGCTGGCGCGCAATCACATCGTGGTACTGGACGCGTTGCTGAAGCTGCGCCAGGTCTGCTGCGATCCGCGCCTGCTGCCAGGCGAGACACCCGCGCGCGCTGCCGGTTCGGCCAAGCTGGACCTGCTGCGCGAGATGTTGCCTGCCATGGTCGAGGAAGGGCGGCGCATCCTGCTGTTCTCGCAGTTCACCGGCATGCTGGCGTTGATCGGCCAGGCCCTGCGGGAACTCAGCCTGCCCTACGTGCAGCTCACCGGCGATACCCAGGACCGGGTCACGCCCGTGCAGCGCTTCATGCAGGGCGAGGTTCCCGTGTTCCTGATCAGCCTGAAGGCCGGTGGCGTGGGCCTGAACCTGACCGCTGCCGACACCGTCATCCACTTCGATCCCTGGTGGAATCCGGCCGCCGAGAACCAGGCCACCGACCGYGCYYAYCGSATCGGCCAGGASMAGCCGGTGTTCGTCTACAAGMTGATCACCGCCGGCAGCGTCGAGGAACGGATCGCCGAGCTGCAGCAGCGCAAGGCCGACCTGGCCGACTCCATACTGGAAGGGAGCGGCAACGCAGCACCGCGCTTCGACGCAGCCGACCTGGAGGCGCTGCTGGCACCGTTACCCGGTGCGCCCAGACGCGCTGCTGGGAAACGCAGGACTACCCGCGCCTGATCCCCGGCTGGCCAGGCAACAACCGGGCCGCGTACCGGAAGATGTGAGCGCAGACCTGGCCCTCCGCATTGGCGTACAGCGGGCGACAAACCTGTGCAGCACCGGAAGCCAAGTGATCGACCCTGGCCTGTGCGGCAGCGAGCAGCTTGCCATCCGATCCGCTGGAGTGCGCCGCACCAGGAGCCTGCAACGCCGCCGGATTCACCGTGGATCTGACGTGGCAGGCGCTGCCGGGTCAGCCCGCCAGACTGCAACCGTGGCCGCCAGGAACAGCAGCAGCACGACGGGCTGACGGACCCGGACGGCGCTGGTCTGCAGATGCCAGGCCAGATCCTGCGGCGTACTCAGGTAGACCAGGAAAAGCACGGCGATGTAGCCCAGCGCGGCCAGCAGCGCCACCGCGGCCAGCGGCCGTTGCAGAACCCGACGCCACAGCACGGCCAGCACCAGCAGCGGCGCCAGCATCCACTCGTCCAGCAACAGGCGCTTGAGGATCATGGCGGACCCGCCGTCGGTCGTCAGCCGTACCAGCAGCTGCGACTGCAGGTCGGACCCGGCAAGATCGTTGCTTATATGCGCTGCAGCGACCGACGTCTTCCACGCCAGCAGCGGCAGCAGCGCAACGACAAAGGCCAACAGCACGCGCCAGCAAAGCCGGCGTTCGCGCAGCGCCCCTTCCAGCACCACACTGCCGACCACCACCGCTGCCAGAACTGCGCCCTCGTTCTTCAGCAGCGACAGCACCGCCACCACCAGTGCCAGCGCCACGATGTCGCCAGGCCGACGGCTGTCATCGGTACCGCGCAGGCGCATCGCCAGTACCAGCGCGGTCAGCGCGTACAACGCCACCAGCGTGTCCATGTAGCCGTTGACCAGCATTTCCCTGCCCACCCGCAGCAGCAGCAATGCCAGAAGTGCCACCCACCAGCGCGAGCGCAGGCCCGGCGCGATCAGCAGCAGGGCGGGCAACAGCAGCAGTGGTGCCACTGCCTTGGGCAGCAGTTCATTCCAGTGTCCCAGCAGGCCGGCAGCTGCGGCCATCAGCAGCGGTACCAGCGCGGGGTAATCGTTATGGCTCCAAGGCGCGTAATCATCCAGCTGGGCGTACAACGTGCCGTCCAGATAGATGCGCTTGGCATGGAACAACCAGATCGAACGCGGGTCCCAGGCATCGCCTGGGCTGCCGAGCGAAATCCCCACCAGCGCCAGCACCACCAGCACCGGAATCGCCACGCGCAGTTCGCGCAGTCCCAGAAGCGAAAGTGCTGCGCCGGCGAGGAATACGGCAAACAGTGCCAGCATCGGCCACCCCATCACGCCCACGGCGGCCAGGCCGTAGCAGAGCAGCAGCGAAACAAGCATGACCAGCGCCGCGCGGCGCCCGCGGTCAGCGGCAGTCGGCAAGAACGACATCTCCCCTCCTGTCGATCAGCTGGCATGCGTTCAGTACCGGGTCGGTGGCGCGCAGGATCCGGTGTGGCGTATCGGCATCGCTGAAGCGCTGCGGATACAAGGCTTCCCACATGCGCTGGCGGATCAGTTCATCGTCCTTCAGCCCCTGCCCCAGCGACAGCGGCGACAGATCGTGCGGCTGCCGCATCACCAGCGCGCGGGCATCGACGACCTCCTTGGGAACGGACACCTCAAAACCAGCGTCGGCGACGAACGCCTGGCCGAGCAGCGACATCTGGAAGTCGGACTTCCTTGCCGTCAGGGCAAGGGACACAAGGATCAGGATCGTCAGCAGGATGACGCTGGCGAGGCGCCAGCGTGCAGAGCTCGCGGTGGAAGGACTGGGTGTCATCTCGACGTCCGGCAACGAATGGAATGGAGGTTGATGAAAAGCAGCATCGAACGGGAAGGCCTATCGGCAG
>NZ_JBFTNR010000241.1:0-5298 GCF_056665995.1 Stenotrophomonas sp. 05L44_2 | reverse complement strand
GAAATACACCATCGACCTGACCGCACGCGCCGAGAGCGGCAAGCTCGAYCCGGTGATCGGYCGCGACGAMGAAATYCGCCGCACCATCCAGGTGCTGCAGCGTCGYACCAAGAACAAYCCSGTRCTSATCGGCGARCCCGGYGTGGGCAAGACCGCSATCGTCGAAGGCCTSGCSCAGCGCATCRTCAAYGRCGAAGTGCCYGAAGGCCTGCGCGGCAAGCGCGTGCTGTCGYTGGACATGGGCGCGCTGATCGCCGGCGCSAAGTWCCGCGGYGARTTCGAAGAACGCCTGAAGGSCGTGCTCAACGACCTGGCCAAGAGTGAAGGGCAGATCATCCTGTTCATCGACGAGCTGCACACCATGGTTGGCGCGGGCAAGGCCGAMGGYGCGATGGAYGCCGGCAACATGCTCAAGCCGGCRCTSGCGCGCGGCGARCTGCAYTGCRTYGGYGCSACCACGCTGGAYGARTACCGCAAGTACATCGARAAGGATGCCGCGCTGGAGCGCCGCTTCCAGAAAGTCTTCGTGGGCGAGCCGACGGTGGAGGACACCATCGCGATCCTGCGCGGCCTGAAGGAAAAGTACGCGGTGCACCACGGGGTGGAGATCACCGACCCGGCCATCGTCGCTGCGGCCACCCTGTCCAACCGCTACATCACCGACCGCCAGCTGCCGGACAAGGCCATCGACCTGATGGACGAGGCCGCTTCACGGCTGCGCATGGAGATCGATTCCAAGCCGGAGGAACTGGACCGGCTGGAACGTCGCCTGATCCAGCTGAAGATCCAGCGCGAGATGCTGAAGAAGGAAAAGGACGACGCTTCGCGGCAGCGCCTGGCCGATCTGGAAAAAGATATCGATGCGCTGGAGCGCGAGTTCTCCGATCTCAACGAAGTCTGGAAGTCGGAGAAGGCCGCGCTGCAGGGCACGACGAAGATCAAGGAACAGGTCGAGCAGGCCAAGGTTGAACTGGAGTCGGCCCAGCGCCGGCAGGATTTCGCGCGCATGAGCGAGATCCAGTATGGCGTGCTGCCGCAGCTGGAAAAGCAGCTGGCCGCCGCCCAGGAAGTGGAGAACCACGACTTCAAGCTGGTGCAGGACCGTGTCACCGACGAGGAGATCGCCGAGGTCGTCTCGCGCTGGACCGGCATCCCGGTCAACAAGATGCTCGAAGGCGAGCGTGACAAGCTGCTGCGCATGGAAGAGGTGCTGCACAACCGCGTGGTCGGCCAGGAAGAGGCGATCAAGGTGGTGTCCGACGCGGTGCGTCGTTCGCGCGCTGGCTTGTCCGATCCGAATCGACCGGGGGGATCGTTCCTGTTCCTGGGCCCSACCGGCGTGGGCAAGACCGAACTGTGCAAGTCGCTGGCCGAGTTCCTGTTCGACAGCGCCGACGCGATGATCCGCATCGACATGAGCGAGTTCATGGAGAAGCACAGCGTCGCACGCCTGATCGGTGCGCCCCCCGGCTACGTGGGCTATGAGGAAGGCGGTTACCTCACCGAGGCTGTGCGCCGTCGCCCGTATTCGCTGATCCTGCTGGACGAGGTGGAAAAGGCGCATCCGGATGTGTTCAACATCCTGCTGCAGGTACTGGACGACGGTCGCCTGACCGATGGCCAGGGCCGCACGGTGGACTTCCGCAATACCGTCATCGTGATGACSTCSAACCTGGGTTCGCACCAGATCCAGGACATGAGCGGCGATGACACGCCGGAGGCCTACACGCAGATGAAGGCGGCGGTGATGGGCGTGGTGCAGGCGCACTTCCGTCCGGAGTTCATCAACCGGTTGGATGACATCGTGGTGTTCCATCCGCTGGACAAGCAGCAGATCAAGCAGATTGCGCGCATCCAGATGCGTGGCCTGGAAAAGCGCCTGGCCGAGCGTGGCCTGAAGCTGGTGGTGTCCGATGCAGCGTTCGATCTGCTCGGCAACGTCGGCTTCGATCYGGTCTACGGCGCGCGTCCGCTGAAGCGTGCGATCCAGGCACAGCTGGAAAACCCGCTGGCGCAGAAGATCCTGTCCGGTGCGTTCGTCAACGGCGATACCATCGAAGTGGGCAACGACGGCGGCCATCTGGTGTTCGCCAAGGCCTGATGCGTGCAACGGGGCGCTGCATGATCGCAGCGCCCCGTCTCTTTGCCAGCGCGAACGTCGGTGCCCGGCGCTCGCCGGCCATGCTCAGAACCGGTGCGTATACCCGGTCATCAACCCGAACTGGTTGGCCTTCTGCACGATCGGGCTGTCGGCGGCGTCGCCGAGCAGGCGGGTGCCCTCCACGGCGATGTACCAGTTGCCATTGCGACCAGCGCGATGGCTCCATTTCATGCCCAGCCCGGCGCTGACCAGGCCGGCCTTGGGCTTGTGCTGGGCGAACCCGGTACGTGCGGCCTGGTCGGGGCTGACGCCGTACCAGGTCTGCATATAGCCGCGGTTGCCGTAGTCGGTGGAGACGCTGCCGCTGACCACGCCACCGGCCAGATCGAACAGCGGCATCTCCAGGTTCAGGTGGATCTGCTGGGTGGCAAGGCCGTTGTCGCCCTTGTCATCGTCTTTCAGCGTGTACTGCCAGGAACCACTCAACACCGCCTCACCCAGCGTATAGCCAGCCGCCAGGCCGACCAGGGGCCGGGTATCGATATCGCCCATGCCACGCAGGAAGTCCGAGCCGCCGAGGATCGAGTTCTTCTCGCGTCGGCTGCCGCTGCCGCCGACGTAGGCACGCACGCGGGTGTGTTCGCCGATCGCCGTGCCCCAACCCGCACCGCTGGTACCCAGAAACCAGCCGCCCGGCGAAGTCACGTCGAACGACAGCGTCGGTGCGGCCTGGAATTCCTCGCTGCCGCTGTAGCGCGGGGCAACGCCGCCACCGGCGGCCAGCTCGAAGGTCCATTGATCCTCCTTGGCATGCGCTGTGGACGTTGCGAACAAGGGCAGCAGGGCCAGGCCGAGCAGGGTGGGGAAACGGCGACGGTGGGACATGGCAACTCTCTACAGTGGGAGGAAATGCAGTGCGCGCATCCGGCGCGTGCTGCTGGGTCGACAGCGTGGCGGGATGCCACCGACCAATCCGTCCGCAGTTGTGCGGGAGTTGTAAGCAACTGTAAGCGCGGCCCGTGGCGTTCAGCTGGCAGCCAGTGGCCAGTGCATTTCCAGGCGTGCACCGCCCAGGGTCGCGCGTCCCACGCGCAGCTCGCCGTGGTGACGAACCGCGATGCGCCCGGCGATGGCCAGGCCAAGACCAAAGCCGCCGGTGTCGCGGCTGCGGCTGTCATCCAGGCGGGTGAACGGGCGCAACACCTTCTCGCGATCGCCTTCGGCAATGCCGGGGCCATCGTCATCCACGCGCAGGCAGGCCTTGCCGGCCACGCTGACCAGTGACACCTCCACACGGGTGCGTGCATAGCGCATCGCGTTGCCGACCAGGTTGCTCAGGGCCAGCTGCAGCAGGCGTGGCTCGGCATCCACGCGTGGCAGCGCGCTGGGCCAGACCTGCAGCACCAGGCCCGCGCGCTCGGCATCGCGCCGTGCGTCTTCCATGCAGGCCTGCAGCCAGTCGTTCGCCTCGATCCGCTGCATGGGCTCGGCGTCGTTGGGATGCTCCAGACGCTCATAGGCCAGCAGTTCGCTGACCAACCGGTTGAGCTCGGCCAGATCACCATGCAGGCCGGCAGCGAGGTGTGCCCGCCGCGCCGGGTCGTTGCTGTCCTGCATCAGATCCAGGCCGAAGGCCAGGCGTGCGATCGGCGTGCGCAGCTCGTGGGAAATGGCATGGGTAAGATCGCGCTGCCGTTGCACCAGTTCGGCCACGCGCGCGGCCATGCGGTTGGAATGCTCGACGATGACCCGGATCTGCGAGCGTGGTGATACCTGCGCACGTGCCTGCAGGTCGCCGGCACCGATGCGATCGGCATGACCCCGCAGCGCTTCCAGGTCGCGCCACAGCAGGCGTACCCAGGCATACAGGCAGGCGCCGACCAGCAGCAGGATGCACAGGTAGGCGGCGGCGGTCATGTACAGGGTCATCTGCACCTCGCCGGGAAGGCGCAGCTGCAGCCAGCGTCCGTCAGTCCCCTCGATGGGCAGCAGCACCTGCTGGTAGCGCTCACGGACGATGAAGCCGTCCCCGCGCAGGGCACTGCGCTCTTCGTCATCGAGCAGGGGCGGTGCATCCAGCAGTGACAGCGCAATGCCGTAATGCGGCTGCCACTGCAGCAGGCGCTGCTGTTGCTGCTGGCGGTCCAAGCCGGCCAGTCCGCTACGCAGCGCATACACCTGTCCGCGCACCTGTTCGACGAAGACTCGTTCCTGCAGGGGCGTGTAGATGCGGTCCAGCAGATGGTTGAGGCTGAACACCGACACCAGCAGGCAGCCGCCGGTGACGAACCACAACCACAGGAACAGGCGCTTCACGCCGACCAGGCCGAGGGGTTGAACTGGTAACCGCGGCCCCACACGGTCTTGATCCGGCGCGGTTCGCGCGCGTCATCGCCCAGCTTGCGGCGCAGCTTGCCGATGCAGACATCCACGCTGCGGTCCAGGCCATCGAAACCGATGCCGCGCGCCGCCTGCAGGATCTGGTCGCGCGAGAGGATCTGCCCGGGCTGGCTGGCCAGCAGCCAGAGGATCTCGAATTCGGTGGTGCCCAGCTCTACGGGCTGCCCATGCAGGTGGACCTCGCGCTGCACGCGATCGATCAGCAACTCGCCATGCATCAGCCTGCACGGCACCCCGGCAGGACCGCTGCCATGGCGACGGCGCAGCAGCGCGCGCAGGCGCGCCAGCAGCAGGCGCGGCTCGATCGGCTTGTGCACATAGTCATCGGCGCCGGACTCCAGGCCCAGCACCTGTTCGATATCGTCCTCGCACGCCGTCAGCATCAGGATCGGCACGTCGGAAAAACTGCGGATCTGCCGGCACACGTCGATGCCACCGAGGCCAGGCAGCATCAGGTCCAGCACCACCAGTTCCGGCGCGTGCTGGCGGCAGGCCGCGCTGGCCAGGTCGCCACGCGGCACGTGCTGCACGGCAAATCCATGTTCGCTCAGGTAGTCGCTGACCAGCTCGGCAAGGCGGCGGTCGTCCTCGACCAGCAGCACCTGGGTCGGGTTGCCGGCGGCGGGAGTCCACGGGGAGGGCTGCATGGGTAGGGCGTCCTTGTCCGGGGCGAAGGGCCCGGCGGCGAAGCCTAGCAACGGCCCATKACGACTGCCTGAATCCCGGGCAACCTGATAACCGCCGGTACTGGCGTCATCGCCAGGGGCTCTCAATGGCGGTCGATGGCTGGCCTATGG
>NZ_JBFTNR010000240.1:0-9789 GCF_056665995.1 Stenotrophomonas sp. 05L44_2 | reverse complement strand
GGCCGCATCGTGCAGAACCTCAACAAGGTCGGCAGCAAGAACCCGCTGTTCGTGCTGGACGAGATCGACAAGATGTCGATGGACTTCCGYGGCGATCCGTCSTCGGCGCTGCTGGARGTGCTCGAYCCCGAGCAGAACAACGCGTTCAACGACCACTAYCTGGAAGTGGACCTGGACCTGTCCGAAGTGATGTTCGTGGCGACCTCCAACTCGCTCAACATCCCCGGCCCGCTGCTGGACCGCATGGAAGTGATCCGCATCCCCGGTTACACCGAGGATGAGAAGCTCAACATCGCCACCCGTTACCTGTCGCCCAAGCAGATCAAGGCCAACGGCCTGAAGCCGGAAGAGCTGGAGATCGGCAGCGATGCCATCCAGGACATCGTGCGCTACTACACGCGCGAATCCGGCGTGCGCAACCTGGAACGCGAGATCGCCAAGATCTGCCGCAAGGTGGTGAAGGAAATCGCGCTGGGTGGGCCGCAGCCGGTGGCGAAGGCGAAGAAGGGCGCGCGCAAGTCCAAGGCGCTGGTGAGCGTGTCGAGCAAGAACCTGGACAAGTACCTGGGCGTGCGTCGCTTCGACTTCGGCCGTGCCGAAGAAGAGAACGAGATCGGCCTGGTCACGGGCCTGGCCTGGACCGAAGTCGGTGGCGATCTGCTGCAGATCGAATCGACGCTGGTACCGGGCAAGGGCCAGCTGATCCTGACCGGCCAGCTCGGCAACGTGATGAAGGAATCAGCGTCGGCGGCGTTGTCGGTGGTGCGTTCGCGTGCCGAGCGCTTCGGCATCGATGCGGACTTCCTGCAGAAGCACGACGTGCACCTGCATGTACCCGATGGTGCGACGCCGAAGGATGGCCCCAGTGCCGGTGCGGCAATGGTGACCTCGCTGGTGTCGATGCTGACCAAGGTCGCCGTGCGCGCCGATGTGGCGATGACCGGCGAAATCACCCTGCGTGGTCGCGTCACCGCGATCGGCGGCCTCAAGGAGAAGCTGCTGGCGGCCCTGCGCGGCGGAATCCGCACGGTGATCATCCCCGATGAGAACCGCAAGGATCTTGCCGACATTCCGGCCAACGTCACCCGCGACCTGGAGATCGTGCCGGTGAAGTACATCGAGGAAGTGCTCGATCTGGCCCTGGAACGTCCGCTGGCACCGAAGAAGACGCGCAAGAGTGCGCAGCGCGTCACGGTGCGCAGCAAGGCCAAACCGAGTGGAAACGCGCGCGTCAAGCATTGATGCGTCCTGTCGAAATGCTTGAAACCCGCGTCGTTGCTGGCTTTCCAGCTTGCGTGGGGGTAGGGCCGCTGGTATAAAAGCAGCACTCGCGAATGAGTGATCGCAGTCAGCGCTCACTGAATTCGGCGAACCGTTTCCACATGGCAACCGCATGCAGACGTCGTGCGGTTGCTTCCCTGTCGAATACGCGGAACCCACCGCCAAAGGAGTTGTAAAGAATGAACAAGACCGAATTGATCGATGCCGTTGCTGAAGCTGCCGACCTGACCAAGGCCGAGTCCAGCCGCGCTGTCGATGCCGTCGTTGCTGCCGTCACCAAGGCGCTGAAGGACGGCGATGCGGTCACCCTGGTTGGCTTCGGTACCTTCCAGGTCCGCGACCGTGCTGCCCGCACCGGCCGCAACCCGAAGACCGGCGACACCATCAAGATCGCTGCTTCGAAGAATCCGTCGTTCAAGGCTGGTAAGGCCCTGAAGGATGCTGTAAACTAAGCGGCTCGCTGGGGTGCTTAGCTCAGCGGTAGAGCGTCTCCTTTACACGGAGAGGGTCGGGGGTTCGAAACCCTCAGCACCCACCACAGCACCGCGGTAAGTTTGAAATGTGGAGCGGTAGTTCAGCTGGTTAGAATGCTGGCCTGTCACGCCGGAGGTCGCGGGTTCGAGTCCCGTCCGCTCCGCCATTTTCAACGAGGCCCCCGGCCGAAAAGCTGGGGGCCTTGTTTTCTCTCCAACCAACCGGTTGTAGAGAAAACAAAGAGGTCTGCAATACGGAGCGGTAGTTCAGCTGGTTAGAATGCTGGCCTGTCACGCCGGAGGTCGCGGGTTCGAGTCCCGTCCGCTCCGCCATTGCAAAACTCTTAAATCCTCGTGAAAAAACTTTGAAAAAAGTGTTCAGCGGGGTAGGTTTTCAGGAAGTCTTCGGATATACTGAGCGCCTGCAAAGTTTCAAGCGCGGAGCGGTAGTTCAGCTGGTTAGAATRCYGGCCTGTCACGCMGGRGGTCGCGGGTTCGAGTCCCGTCCGCTCCGCCAACTCTAAGAGCCCTCGACGCAAGTCGGGGGCTTTTTCTTTGCGCCGTTTCCATCATTCGATGCGCGCGAACCTGTAGATCGCCTGGGCGGGATGGCGCCAGGCCCTGCTGCCACTGCTTTTGGTCCACGCCGCGAAGCGGGTTACACTGCCGGGCTCGCCAATCAAGCCTTGTGATTCCTCACCATGCTGCAGAAACTCCGCGACAAGACCTCAGGCTGGATCGTCACCGTGATCCTGGGGCTGCTGATGATTCCGTTCCTGTTCGTGATCGACAACAGCTACCTCGGTGGCGTCGGCGCACAGAACGTCGCCAAGGTTTCGGCACCGCCGACCTGGTGGCGCTCGGCACCGTCCTGGTGGCCGGTGCGCATGATGTGGCAGCACCATGAGATCAGTGCACAGGACTTCCGCACCCGTTTCGAGCAGGAACGCATGCGCGAACGCCAGCAGCAGGGCGAGAACTTCGACCCGCGCGCGTTCGAAAGCACCGAGAACAAGCTGGCCGTGCTCGACCAGTTGATCGACGAGCAGGTCGTGCGCCTGGTCGGTGAGCAGGCCGGTGTCGTGATTGGCGACGGCGCTGTGCGCGAATACATCACCACCATTCCGGGCTTCCTGGGCGCCGATGGCAAGTTCAGCGAAAGCAATTACCGTCTGGCCCTGGCCGGTGGCAATCCGCCGCGCACGCCGACCCAGTTCCAGGAACTGGTGCGTGAGAGCCTGCAGCAGTCGGTGATCCCGTCGGGCCTGCAGAATTCCGGCTTTGTCACCCAGGCCGAGACCGAGCGTCTGTTGAAGCTGCTGGGCGAGACCCGCGATGTGGAACTGGCCGCGCTGCCGGAAGTTCCGGTGGATACCGCGCCGGTGACCGACGCGCAGATCAAGCAGTGGTACGACAGCCATGGCAAGGATTTCCGCCAGGCCGAATCGGTGTCGCTGGAATATGTCGAGCTCAATGGTGCCAACCTGCCGGCGCCGACTGCGGCCGACGAAGCGACCCTGCGCAAGCGCTATGAAGACGAGAAGGCCAAGTTCACCACGCCGGAACAGCGCCAGGCGGCGCACATCCTGATCACCGGCGACGGTGCTGAAGCCAAGGCCGCCAAGCTGGCTGTCGAAGCAAAGGCGGCAGGTGCCGACTTTGCCGCGCTGGCCAAGGCGAACTCGGAAGATCCCGGCTCCAAGGCGCAGGGCGGTGACCTGGGCTGGGTGGAGCGGGGCGCGATGGTCAAGCCGTTCGAAGATGCACTGTTTGGTGCCAAGGCGGGTGAGGTGATCGGCCCGGTCAAGACCGACTTCGGTTACCACATCATCAGGGTCGCAGCGGTTCGTGGCGGCCAGGGCAAGTCCTTCGAAGAAGTGCGCGACACCTTGGCTGCCGAGCAGTTGAAGGCCGACGGCGAGCGCGGCTTCAACGATCTGGCGGGCCGCCTGGTCGATGCCATCAACAAGAGCCCGAGCGACCTGTCCGCGGCCGCCAAGGCGGTCGGCCTGTCGATGCAGACGCTGGGCCCGATCACGCGCACGACCGCCACCGGTATTGCCGCTGATCCGGCCGTGCTGCGTGCCGCCTTCTCCGACGTCCTGGTGCAGGACGGTACCGCCAGCGATCCGATCGCCCTGGGCGGCAGCAGCAACCACAGCGTGGTGATCCGCGTTGCCGCGCATACCCCGGAGCAGGCGCTGCCGCTGGACAAGGCGCGTGAGCAGGTGATCGCCGCGATCCGTGCCGACCGTCAGCGCCAGGCCGGTGACAAGGCCGCCGATGCCCTGCTGGCCAAGCTGAAGGCAGGCGCGACCCTGCAGTCGCTGGCTGCCAGCGAGAAGCTGCAGCTGAGCCCGATGCCGGGCCTGCCGCGCAGCCAGCCGGTGYCGACCCCGGAGATCAACCGTGCGATCTTCAGTGCGCCGCTGCCTGCCGAAGGCAAGCCGAGCTACGGCAAGGTCGACGTCAACGGCCATGCGCTGGTCTTCGCGGTGAACAAGGTCAACCCGGGCGACATCAAGGAAGTGACCGCCGAACAGCAGAAGCAGCTGAAGGACCAGCTGAGCCAGATCGACGGCATGGCCGCGGCCAAGGCCTACATCGAGGCGATGCGCAAGAAGTTCTTGATCCAGACCACCGAAGCGAACCTGTAAGCCCTCCGGCGAGCAGGAACGAAAAGGCCCGGCATTCCAAGCCCCCAAGGATGGGTTCACGGCGTCCCCCGTGGGTCCACCTCGCTCGTCCCAACTCATGAATGCTGCTGCCGCCACCCGCGAGGGGCTTCGCCGTTGGCCGGAAACCGCGCGTCAGCGCCGCACCGACCTCAGTCTTCGACGCGCAGTACCGCGCCTGGCTTCAGCACGCTGCTGCCGCTCAAGCCGTTCAGCGACAACAGCGCCTTCACCGGCATGCCGTAGCGGCGGGCGATGGTCCATGCCGATTCGCCATTGCGAACGGTGTGGCGACGGTTGCGCGGGCGATCGGCAGCCGAGGCGACCACCTTGGCCACCTGCGGGCTCGGCGCGGCGCTGGCGGTGCTGGCCACTGCGGTGGCAACGGCMGTGCTGGCGATRTCRGCAACGTCCGCGTTGGACGCYGARACCGGSGCCAGTACRCGGGCSGTGCCCGACGGGCGGTTGCCGGCGGCCAGTGCCGGATTCAGGCGGGCGATCTTCGCCGGGTCCAGCGCGCGCTGGGCGGCCCACTGCTGGACGCTGGTGCCCGCCGGCAGGGTGTGGTCCTTCAGCACCGGCACGGTGCGGTCCAGCGAGGCCATCACGCCAGGCTGGTCTTCCACGTCTTCCAGCACGCAGGCCAGGGCATGCAGCTTCTCGACGTAGGCATGGGTGACCGGCGACAGCCCGGGCAGGCCGGCCGGCTTGGCGTTCTGCGCATTCATGCCGGCCTTGCGCATGGACTGCAGCACGCGGTATTCACCGGCGTTGTAGGCCATCGTGGCCAGGCGCCAGTCACCGCCGAACATGCCATGCAGGGTCTTCAGGTAGCGCACGGCGGCCTGGGTGGACTCCACTGCCGACAGTCGGCCGTCGTAGTTGTTGCTCATCGGTACGCGATGGTTGCGTGCCGTGGTGGCGATGAACTGCCACAGGCCGGTCGGGCCGCTGCCGTTGCGGGCATTGGGCCGGTAGCCACTTTCGACGAAAGGAATCAGCGCGAATTCGGTGGGCAGGTTGGCTTTGCGCAGCTCTTCGACCACATAGCCGAACAGCACCAGCGCGTCGTCATCCTGGTTGGCCAACCGCGAAGGCGCATGGGCGAACTGCTTCTGCCAGCGCGGGCTGGTGGCTTCGGCGTCACAGGTAGGTTCTGCAAGGCCGTCGCGGAAGCTGGAGAAGATCTCCTGGCCGTTACGTACCGATGCGGCCGGCAGCGTTGACGGATCCAGCGGCAGGGCCGAGGCGGCGGTCAGGTTCTGGCTGATGCCGGCGCCCAGCGATTGTGCGCCGGCAGTTCCGGCCAACCCCAGGACGAGACCCAGGGCCAGCGGCAGACTTCGGCGACTCATGCGCGGAAGCCGTCTTTCCAGTGCCGGAGACCGGCCATGACGTCGACGTCGTCCACGACTTCGCGCCCCAGGTGCGCCGACACGGCCGCGCGGATGGGCGCCGTGTGGGTACGCAGGAACGGATTGCAGGCAATTTCATCGGCCAGGGATACTGGCAGGGTGGAACGGTCATCGCGGCGCATGGCCAAAGCCTCCTCTTGGCGCTGCAACAAGGCAGCGTTGGCGGGGTCGACATGCCGCGCGAAGACGGCATTTGACACGGTGTACTCGTGAGCGCAACACAGCAGCAGTTGCGCGGGCAGGGCACCCAGCTTGCGCATCGATGCCAGCAGCTGGGACGGCGTACCTTCGAACAGGCGTCCACAGCCCAGGCTGAACAACGAATCTCCGCTGAAAAGCTGTTCAGCGGTGTGAAACGCGATGTGGCTGCGGGTGTGCCCGGGGACGGATAGTACGTGGAACATCCGGCCCATTGCCTGAACACGTTCACCTTCACCGACCCGCTCGGTGGCCATCGGGATGCGCTCGTCGACCGGTGCGACCACGCGCACCCCAGGGAAACGCGCCTGCAGCGCCGGTACCCCGCCGATGTGATCGTCGTGGTGATGGGTGAGCAGGATGGTGTCCACGCGCACGCCTTGGGCAGCCAGCGCCAGTACCGGCGCAGCGTCGCCGGGATCGACGACCACGGCAGCACCGTCGTCGGCGATCAGCATCCAGATGTAATTGTCCGCAAATGCGGGCAGGGCAGTCAGTCGCATAGAATTGGACCATGCCCGCGCTGCAGAGCACCCGTCAAGCGAGCCAGGCCCCGTGGTTCGACAGTGAACCGGCGGAGGCCCTGCGCGTGCTCGAACGGCAGCTGCTGCTGCCGCAGCTGTCGCTGCTGCCGACCCGGCCCTGGTTGTGGATCGCCCCCAGCGCCGCCTGGCTGGCGGATGCGCAGCTGGGCGGTCGGGGCCTGCGCCTGCATCGCCAGGGCAGTGGTTACGCCGGCGATACCCGCTGTGCCCTGCCGTTGCCGCTGCCCAACGAGAGCGTCAACGCCATCGTGCTGCAGCATGTGACCGTCGGCGATGCCGACCATCTGCTGGACGAGTGCGAGCGCGTGCTGATGCCCGGCGGCCATCTGTGGCTGACCAGCCTCAACCCGTTCAGCCCGTTCCGCACGCGCTGGCGCCAGCACGGGCTGGTGGTGCGCACGCCGCAGCGGATCCGCCAGCTGCTTGAGCGCCATGGGCTGGAATGCGAGGACATGCGTTACCTGGGGCCGATGTGGCAGGGTGCCGGCAGCCGCCGTCGCGGCGGCTGGGCGCCCCTGCGCGCGGCCTGCCTGTTCCACGCTGAAAAACGCACGCTGGCCCTGCCCGGGCCGACCCCGTTGCCCGTGCGCTGGCACGGCACCGTTGCTACCTGATCTGGAGTTGTATTGAAAACCATCGAAATCCACACCGACGGTTCCTGCCTCGGCAATCCCGGCCCCGGTGGCTGGGCGGCGCTGTTGCGCTACAAGGGGCACGAGCGCGAACTGAGCGGTGGTGAAGCGCATACCACCAACAATCGGATGGAGCTGATGGCGGCCATTTCCGGGCTGGAGTCGTTGACCGAGCCCTGTGAGATCGTCCTCTATACCGATTCGCAGTACGTACGGCAGGGCCTGACCCAGTGGCTGCCGGGCTGGATCCGCAAGAACTGGAAGACCGCCGGCGGTGACCCGGTGAAGAACCGTGAACTGTGGGAGCGCCTGCAGGCCGCCACGCTGCGGCACCAGATCGACTGGCGCTGGGTGAAAGGCCATTCCGGCGACCCGGACAATGAACGTGTGGATACCCTGGCCCGCAACGCCGCGATCCAGGTCCGCGACGGCAGCCCGGTAAACTGAGCCCATGCGTCAGATCATCCTTGATACCGAAACCACCGGCCTGGAGTGGAAGAAGGGCAACCGCGTCGTCGAAATCGGCTGCGTCGAGTTGTTCAAGCGCCGCCCGACCGGCAATACCTATCACCAGTACCTGAAGCCGGACTGCGAATTCGAACAGGGTGCGCAGGAAGTGACCGGCCTGACCCTKGAATTTCTCGCCGAGAAGCCGGAGTTCGCGCAGGTCGTGGAGGAGTTCCTGGCCTTCATCGATGGCGCCGAGCTGATCATCCACAACGCCGCGTTCGACCTGGGCTTTCTCGACAATGAGCTTTCCCTGTTGGGAGAGCAGTACGGGAAGATCACCGACCGCTGCACGGTGATCGATACCCTGGCGCTGGCGCGCGAGCGCTTCCCGGGCCAGCGCAACTCGCTCGACGCCCTGTGCAAGCGGCTGGGCGTGGACAACTCGCACCGCGCCCTGCATGGCGGTCTGCTGGATGCGCAGATCCTGGGTGATGTGTACATCGCGTTGACCTCGGGCCAAGAGGAGATCGGCTTCGGGCTGGGCGATGACGATGCCGGTGGCGCTGCGGCGTTGCAGGCGTTCGATGCGTCCAAGCTGCTGCCGCGGCCGCGCGTGGTGGCCACGCCGTCGGAGCAGGAAGCGCATGCGGCGCGTCTGGAACGGCTGCGCAAGAAGGCCGGCCACGCGTTGTGGGACGGCCCGAAGGTGGAAGAGGCCGCGAGCGCGTAGGCGCAGCGGTGGCGTGCGAGATGCAGCCACGCATGGCGTGGTGATGCGTGTGAAATGCATCCACGCATGGCGTGGCTCTACTGTAGATCCACGCCATGCGTGGATGGCGTGGATCAGTGGCAGCGCACCAGGATCACGGTGATGTTGTCCGAGCCGCCGCCGTCGAGGGCGGAGGCGACCAGGCTGTCCACGCATTCCTGCGCGCTGGCGTCGTCGAAGGCGAGGGTGCGGGCAATGCCGCGGTCATCCACTTCCTCGGTCAGGCCATCACTGCACAGCAGCAACTGCATGCCCGGGCGCAGCTCGCCGCTGGTGGTCGCCACGTTCAGGTGTGCCGGGTCGGTGACGCCCAGTGCCTGGGTGACCACGTTCCGGTGGGGATGGGCGCGCGCCTGCTCGGCGGTCAGGTTGCCCTGCGCGACCAGTTCCTGCACCACGCTGTGGTCCTGGCTGAGCTGGGCAAGTTGGCCATCGCGCCACAGATAGGCGCGGCTGTCGCCGACCCAGGCCACTTCGTAACGGTTGCCCTGTACCCGTGCAGCGACCACGGTGGTGCCCATCGGCAGGCTGTCGTTGCGCCGGCGCGAGGCGCGGATGATCTCTTCGTCGGCGGTGCGGATCGCCTGCGCCAACGGCGCGCCACGGCGGATCTCACGCACGATGGTCTCGCGCGCCAGTGCGCTGGCCACCTCGCCGCAGGCGTGCCCGCCCATGCCGTCGGCTACCAGCCACAGGGCCAGCTCGCCGTCACCGTAATAGGTGTCCTCGTTGAGCTCGCGGCGCAGGCCGGGGTGGGTGARATGTCCGAATTCGATCATGGTGGGTGCTGGGCGAGGGGGTAATGCCGGGGAGAACGGCATCATCACGGCCAAGCGGACATCCGGCAAGCCATGCAGTCAGGAAAATTTCACTTCATTGGGCGCAATGACTTGTCGTCAGCCGCGCTTCCTCGTATGATGCGCGTCCCCGGTTCGCCGGGGAACATCTGGAGAGGTGGCAGAGCGGTTGAATGTACCTGACTCGAAATCAGGCAGGCGTTTATAGCGCCTCGGGGGTTCGAATCCCCCCCTCTCCGCCAGATTAAAAAAGAAGGGCTGCCGAAAGGCAGCCCTTCTTTTTTAATCTGGCGCGGGGATGCGACGACGCATCGCGCGTCGCCCCAAACGTTGCACTGCAACGTTCGGGCCCCTCCCTTTGCCGGCCTTCCTGCGGATGCTTCAGTAGATCCACGCCATGCGTGGATGCTGTTCGCGTGCGGCGGGTTACCATGTACGTCATCACCTGCTGGAGCCGCCACGATGACCGCTGAAATCCTCGTCCCCGTTTCATTCGGCGAGCTGCTGGACAAGATCTCGATCCTGCAGATCAAGTCCGAGCGCATCAGTGACGA